>JAOZHV010000032.1 GCA_026014725.1 Candidatus Bathyarchaeota archaeon
AATGTTATTGTGCCTGTGTCTTGGCATATTGGGGTTTGGTGTTTTTCGGCTAGTGCGATGTTGCAGAGGATGGTTTTTAGTTGTGTTTTTGCGGTTGTGTTTGTTTCTTCAGTGTAGGCTTTTTGGAGTGCTTGTTTGATGTCTTCGGGTAGGTAGGTGACTGCTTGTTTTATGAGGTTGATGGCTGTGTTTTCTATGGTGCGTGTCAGGTTCAAGGTGGGTTTCACTTGTTTGTCGGTGTTCTTTTATAGAGTGTGGCTTGTACTTATAATTTGGTGTGTTTTGGTTTGGTGCGTGAGCGCTTGGGAAAGATTATAATCTCCTTATATGAAGCACCTGTGCAGAGGTGTTTAGGTGCAGTACAGCTTAGGGGATTCTTGTGCTTGATTTGATTAGGGCTTCTAGTTTGGGGTTGTTGACGCTGGTGTGGCTGTTTTTTCTTGTGGTAGGCGATTTTTCCTGTGTTATGAATGGCTCATTTTTACTGGGCAGTTAAGGAATGTGCTGTTTCTTGAGCTTTCTTGAGTTGTGTTCGTATAGTGTTGATTTGTTGTTGTGTGATGTTTTCTATGGTTTGTTCGAGTTGTAGTACGAATTTGCGTGCTTTTTCGGTGTTGTTTTTGATGTCTGTTTGGGTGAGTTCTTTTGTTACGTAGTATTGGGTGTCGATTCTTGTTTGTTTGGCTTTTGTGATGTCGGTGATTAGGTGTGGGTTGAGGATTTTGTTTTTTGCGAGGAGTTTTGCTGTGTTGATGGTGCAGTCGTGGATTTCGGATTTGACGCCTATTTTCATTAGCAATGCGTATAGTGCGAAGTATCTTGCGTAGTATGCGGTTGTTGCTGTCCAGTCGGTTTCTTTGATTTGCAGTGCTGCAGTCATTGTGTTTAGTGCGCTTATTGCTTTTTTGAGATAAGCTTTTGCAAGGTTTGGGTTTGGTTCGGTTAGGCGTATTCCGCGTTTTTGTTTGAAGCACCATGTTATGGCTTCGTCATCGTTCAGTGTGAAACCTCCATAGCGTGGTTACGAAGGGGTCTGCGTTTTGGAGGATTATGTGGTTTCTGACTATTTCCTTTATTAAAATATCGCCTGTTCGTAAACCAGTGTTGAAGTTGTCAGCGGTGGCGGTTTTTATGTTGATTGTTTTGCCGAATGTTGTTTCGAATTTTTTTATTCGGCTTAGTTGGTTTGGAGCGAGTTTGCCTATGATGAGTAGGTCTATGTCGCTTTCTTCTGTAGCATAGTCTTTTGCGTAGCTGCCGAAGAGAACAAGCGGGTTTGCCGTGTCTGTGTTGGTTAGGTGTTCGGCGAGTTTTTTTATGAGGAAGTTTTTTTGTAGGTAGGCTATTGTGGTGAGTTCTTCGGTTATTGTGAGATGGTGTTTTGTGAGGATGTTGTCTTTGTTGAGGGTGTATTGTTTGTTTCTGCCTTCTTTTTTGGATTGGAGTATTTTGTGTTGTTCAAGTTTTTTCAGGTGCGGTAACAGGGTCATGTGGCTTGTGTTTAGTAGTTTCGCCATGGCTCTGGCGTGCAGGCTTGCAGCGTAGTCTGTTCGGTACAGTGCGAGTATCCTGAAACTATTGGCAGTTTTTTCTTCCATATGGAAGGAAATGCTTCCAGTTGCTATTAAGGCTTACGCAAAACCAGCACATCATTATTTCCGCGCGTGTTCTCTAGCGCTTGGAAAAGACTATAACCCCCTTATATGGATGCTACGGTTTGAGCGTTTTGCAGAAACTAAGGGGTTTTGCGGTTTTGCCGAAAAGTTTAGAGAGTTGAATCAACATATAGGAGAGTGAAAAAGCAATGCCGAAGACCCATAAAGTGCAAGAATGGGAAAAAGACCCTTACGCTGTCGAATGGCTTTCGAAAGTGGGGAAGCGCACTCAAAAGAATTACAGAGAGCGCTATCCGAAATGGCTTAACTTCATTGGCATGACACCCACGGAGCAATTCAAAAAGCGCATTAAAGATTTGCAGAGTGATAACCCGAAAGAGCGGGGTTTCTTTGAGGATAAGGTTATTGAGTTTAAGAACATGCTAATCACTCAGAATCTTAAACCCTCAAGTATAAGCTGCACGTTGACACCTATCTTGAGTTTCTTTTCGGCACATCGTGTGCCGTTGCGTTTTAAACGCGGAGAGCTAAAGGTCGAAGCAAGAGCAGAAGATAAAGTGGTTAAAGAGTGGATTCCAGATAACCAACAAGTCAAACAAATCTATCAACACGGAGACGCAAGAGACCGTGCGCTTTTACTGTGCTTATATCATAGCGGATTTAGCGAAACCGATGTTAGTTCGTTGAACGTTGAAGATTTGCCCAATATCCAACAATGCGAAGGACACTACCCAATAACAATGTATCGAGAGAAAACTAATGTTTTACAGAGAACATGCTTAAGCGAAGAGTGCGTTCACGACATTAAAGCAATGTTAGAAGAACGTGAAGCTAAAGACCAATTGAAACCTGATAAAACTGGAAAAACTCCAATGTTCATAAGCCAAAAAGGAGAGCGATTAACGACACGGTTCATTAACGACATAATCAAAACGATGGTAGAAAAGACCTACGGGAAAGACAGAGCGAAAGAGTTCAAAACCAAAAGCCTAAGAGACGCATATAACGACGCACTTTTGAGAGCAAACTTGACACAGGAAATCAAGGACACGCTTTTCGGACACAAAAGAGAAGGAGCAAGAGAAAAATATGCTATTAGCCAAGCCACGATAATAGATGCCTACAACAAGGCTTTCCAATACTTAACCGTGAATCATGGCACGCAAGCACGAAAAGACATTGAAGTCATGCGAAGCGAAATGATAAAGATGTCTCAGTTAATCGTTAAAATGAGCGAAGAAACCGTGAAGCTTAGAGAAGAAAATAAAACACTCAAAGAGCAATTAGCTCAATTCGCACATGACACAGAGGCGCGGTTTACAGTGATAGAAGAGCGGATTAGCGGAAAACTTGAATCTTGGAAAGTACGCAAAGATTACACGATTGAAAAATAAACCCTTTTTATCTTTTCTACCTTTTTTATGATTTATATGAATAATATCAGCAAAATTTAAATCCTTTTTTGAATATAAGTTATTATTGAGGCTTAATTATGGAAAGCTGTGCAATATGCGGAAAAATCGTAAACAACCGAGACAGCAACCACAACATCACCACAGCGCAACCGCACACACAATGCGCATCATGCAAATCAATCATGTGTGCAGAATGTGCAACCGTGGAACAGTGTCCAATATGCGGATATGACGGTAAGAACTAAACTGCGCATTCATGTACAAAAATGTACATGCCCTCTCCCCTTTTTCCTATCTTTCGAAACGGATTATAGGCTCTATGAATACCTGTTCGAAATGTACAGCATGTTCACAGTCTTATCCTATTAACGTTCTAACCTTCTTTTGCTTAAAGAAGGCGGATTCTAACCGCATTGGCTACTTTTACGACCGTATGCTCTCGATAGAGAGATGACGGTAACACCGTGAAGATTTAGATATTCTCACACTCAAAACTGAAAGGTCACGAAAGCGCTCAAATGGGCAAACCCAACCCATACCAAGGCGCTTTAGCCCCCCGCCTTCAAAATTCCCCAGAAGAGGCTCCGAAATAGACCCCAATTTCACGTGGTATAGAGTGAAGCTTCAGTTATCTGTTGGGAGCCAAAATTAGGTTACACTAATTACGAATTTTGGTGAATCTTCATTAGGATAAACTAACTCTGTGGGTTGGTAACCTTCAAGAATTTTGTAAATTAGTAATCCCTTTGCCGTTTGATTCGGCATCATTGTACCATGAGCGCGGACAGGGTCATTAATTAACAAATGGTCTGACCACGTTCCTGTAGAAGAGATTCCGTTGTCTGAATCTGCATAGTAAGTGCCGTATTTTAGCTTTGGCGGTTGAACAGAATTGAGTTTTAAATAGAGTTCATGTTCCCACAAATCGATTTCTTTGTTTGCGATATTTTGAATTGTAAAATTGAAGAATACAAAGGTGGTGCCTTCTTCAGAATCAAACCAATATCCCGATTCGTGAAATTGTGTTGTTGTTTTCCAATAAATGATGTTTGTTTGTAGTTCCTCAATGGGATAACCTTTGATTTGTTCACCTAAAGCATAAGTCTTGACCGATTGAAAAAACTGTTGTTGGTACAACACAACTAAAACGATGACAGCAAGTACAATAACCATTAGCAAAGCAAAGATTCGTTTTCCACTAATGTTCTGCGCGCTCCTCACTCATTTTATTCTTTATTGTTTTGCCTTTTATGGTTTTTTGAATTTAGTAGTTAAAGAAGACTGTGTATCATTTATTTAATTAAAATCTTCCTCATTCTCAGTGTCGAAGCGGCTAATTTGAACAAAGGGGAATTTCTCGGCGCTTTTTGGCGGATATTATACGTATATAAAGCGTTTAGTTTAGTTATCTATTGAAGAAGCCGTTTGGTTTATTTTAAGAGTGTTCTGGACACGACCAACACCAGTAACACCAAAAGAAAAACCAGTATTACCATGCCCCGCTACCCTCACACAGGATGGGTGTCACCACAGTGAATAAACTTAAAAATTCACTATATACTATATTAAGAGGAGTAGGGCATGGAAAAAATATTCCCACTGAATCTGTTGCCATGGTGTTTTGTGATTTTGTATCAGGCAATTCATGCAGTTCTCGTTTTGTTGTTGTTTGTGTGTCTGCATATGTGAAACGTGGAATGAACTTCAACGGCTCAAAAACCTTTACATTTGTAAACTTTTCCCATATTCAGTTCTGAGAAAAAAAATTTTCGTTTTGTTTCTTTGAGTTTTTCGATTAGTGTGTCTGCGGGGTTTAGTTCCATTATGTCTATGATGTAAGCGTCGCTGTATGGGTTATATTTAGTTTCTCCTTTCCGTGTTACCGTGTGCGCTTCTACTTGTGTCCTGTTTAACCAGCCTATCATTTTTAGTTGTGTTTCTGGTTCGTTCATTTGCCATACAATTAATAGATTGTTGCTGTGCCATTCGCTGAGTTTGACTATGAGTTTTCGGCAATAGTGGTGTATGGTTTTGACTTCGATTTTTCCGAGCGTTGGGATTAGAAAATCATAGTCTTTTTGTAGGCGTTGGTCGATAATTGGGTCGTTTGGCACATATGGCACTTCCATTAGTTGTAGCAGCAGTTCGAACGCTTTTTGTCCGCATAGTCCTAAGCGTGCGTTTGCGGTTTCGTTCTGCTTGAAGTGTGCCATTTGTGCCTGTCTGTATCTTTGAAGGAAAAATTCTGCGTGGAGTTTTACCCATTCTTGGAATTCTCGTTCAATTAGGTATAGTGGATGTCCTTGTTCTATGGTTTCTGCCTGTATGAATGCGTTGATTAGTTTGATGGGTTTGAGTGTTTTTACCATGTTAGTGACCACAACACTCCCTCTAACGTGCTTCTGTACCATGTTGACCTGTTCTAATTTTCCATTGCATTACGGACACGTTGACGCTGGCATTTATTCATACTCCGTGTTTAAAAGCCACTTTGCTAAAATCCAATCCATAACATACTGTGAAGTGACTGTTAAGCGAATGGTGTCTCCTACATAGTTTTGCGTGATGGTTAAGTTGTTTACTTCAAAGTATGGTTTTTCTGTGTTTACGTGGGTGCGTGTTTCGGAAAATATAACTACGTTCTTAGTTACGTTCTTGAGTTCACAGTTAATATTCACGGATGGGTAAGGCGGATTTTTAGAAGCCTGCATTTCAATGAGAAAGTGGTGTTCTTTAAAAGTCCCTTCGCTTCCGAGTATTTTACCTTCCGCAATAGCTGAAGTGGCGTTGTACTCCTTCTTTGCGCATCCACAGCCACAACATTTTCCCATTTATTCTTTCACCTCACGTGAATTGTGATGTAATATTCAAATTTGTGGTAATGCTTGCGTTTTGTGTTGTTGATGTGGTTAGCCTGATTGTGTCGTTTGTGTGGTTTTGGGTTGTTTCGATGATTTTGTCGAAGGATGTGTAATCCGCGCCTGTATGTTGAAAGTTGCCTGAGTCGATAACAATGTTATCGGTTACGTTTTTGAGTTCCCAGTTGATGGTTTTTGTGTTTGGGTCGGTGAATTGTAATGCGATGGTTACTCTGAAAACGTGTTTTGAAAAAGTCCAGCTTGAACCGAGTGCATGTTTTGAGCCGTCACAGTAGTATGTTGCAGCTTCCATGCCGTAGGCTTTGGCTTCTACATAAAGCGATGTTTGTGGGTGGCATGTGTTTTTTTCGTTCGTGTTTGACAAAATATAAACCATTACGTTTCACCAGAAAAAGGCGGATTCAGCGGAGCGGGGTGTCCTCCGCCGTCTCCGCTTGTGGGTTTTTTGGGATAGCTGTTGGAATGGGATGAGAACTTTGACTGTTACAGGGGACATGTTAATCACCTTAGACTTTTCGAATTATGAGCAAACTTTGGAATTTTCCGTGTTTTAACTCGTTAAGTCGGTTTTTTTGCTGCTCTGTTTTGAACGGCATCATTTGAAGCCGTTTGATTTCAGCTTCTCGTTGGTCAAAATCTTGCAGCGGAATTTGTAAGTTTTCACCGTGGTTAAGTAGCCTGTCCACTTGTGTGTCTGTTAAAGTTTCCGCAAGATTGATTTTGATGGTGTAGCCGTGGGCTGTTGGTGTGATAACTTCTATTGTTGGGTGGATTTTTTCGTTTCTTGATGTTTCCATTCGCAATTCATTGTTTTTTATTGCTTGTTTCAGCTTTTCTTCTCTTAAACGTCGATTTTCTTTGCTTTTTTCTTCGTTCAGTTTGGTTTCTAATTCTTGAATTTGTAGGTCAACCTTGCCTTTTTCTTCCATCAACTCTCTTTTGATTCTGAGGTCTGGTTGTGTTCTTATTTTGATTGAAAAATCTTCTTGTTTTTTGTAGAATTGTGTAAGCTGGTTTTCTATTTCTTTAACTAACATAGTTTGTTTTCTCCTTTTCTTTTCGTTCAAGTTTAGCGATTCTTTTTTCGATTTCCTGAATTTTTATGAGCGCTTCTTCCAGTGTTTTCATGGGTTTTTCAGTTCCCATTGTATTTTTTGTAAACATGTTTTCCCGTAGTTTTGTGCTCTGCGGTATGGGCATTGCATGTGTGGGCATTCTGGAGTGCAAAATTCGGGGTAGGTTTGTTTAAGGCGGTCTTCTTGTATGCTTCTTTGAATGTCGCAATTTCTGAGATGTAACGTGGTTGTTGTTTCTGGTTGCGGTTGTTGGGGGTTGGGTGTTGGTTTTGTGATGTTTGCGTTGAGAGGAAGTTGGTAGTCACCGAAAAGTGAAACGTTTATGATTTTTTGTTCTGAGTTAGAGGTTTGCGGAATCATTTCTCCAAGTCTTTTAATGTCTCTTGTTACAACTTCCGCGAATTCGCGGTCTCCACTTCTTAAGCTTCTTTGGATAACTGGATATGAGTTTTGAATGTATTGGATTGTGTTTTCATCCAAGTTTCGTTTTATGAGAGCCAAATTTTCCCCATTCATAAGAATGAATCCTCGGCATTTCTCGAAATCTACGCTGTTTGCACAGAAAGCATAAAAAGCGCATGAAGCGTTGCATTGAGAGCCTTGAGTGGGAAATCTTGCTTCACCTCTATGAATAATATCTGCATCTTGCGTTGAAATTCGGATTGTCATGTCAATTCACCTTGTAAGTAACGAGTTATCCAGTCACGAACTTTTACGCTAATCTTTGTTCCTTCATTTGCAACTTTTACGAGTAGTCGCTTATGTAGTTCTGCGGACATTTGAACGTGTATTTCTTTGTTCATTGGAAATTTCTCCAATTATAGAATAATATGCCAAATTCAAATATAAAAGTGTTTGTCGTACGATAAATAGCCTTAATTTTGCATGTATTCTCGAAAATATTCGAATTGAAATGAATTTATCTTGTTGTAAGAAATTGCGACAATACTATTTTTTAAGCCATATCTTGTTGTTGTATGTTCGTTTGACTTTGGGATAAAGACGTCGGGATATGGGGTTAAAATGTGTTCAGGGCTTGTTTTGTGACTGTTTTTTGATATTCGGCTTGTTTCGAGCTACGTTTATAAGTGTGAGTTTGCATAGTCTTAGGCGTGGTGAATTAGAATGGAAAATGTGACGTGGAAACGTTGCAGCCACAGGATGCCGACAAGAACGGAGATAGTTGCAAGAGCTAAAGAGCTTTACCATATGCGTGAAGCAAAAGCGGGCAATCCAGCTTTTGACATTGAACCTGAACTATGCGAACTCAAAGAAGAGGGTTATCTTTCCGCTGCAAGAAGCGAACTTATGCACAGTCCAGCGAAAGACTATGAAGACCAGTGGAAACAGTACGCGGAAACGGAAAATTTTGTTGATTTTTCGTTTGACTATGAAGATGCACTAAAAAGTGGAATCTACTGTTCGGGAACAACGGGAACGGGAAAGAGCGACATTGCTATGTACGTGGCGCAAGAACTGATAAAGAACGGTGTTATCGTGATAGTTTTTGATTCAACACAAGATTGGCAAATGCGTTCTTCCATTGCGCAAGTGCAAACGTTGAAAGTGTCATATGTCGAAAGTATCCCGCAAGTGAGTACGGTGTTTGATATATCCATGCTTTCGGTTTTGCAGAGGCAACAGCTAATAGAACGGTTTTGTGGAGACATCTATCGTTATCAAGCAGCGAAAAAACCCAGCGAAAGAGCGCAATACTTCTTAGTGTTTGAGGAAGCGCACAACTATTTTAAAGAAGGTTTCATGCGTGCTAAACGATTCAGCGATTCCGCTATGTTGTTAAGTGAAGGTCGAAACTATAACGTGCGGTTTATGTGTATTACCCAGTTCGCAGGTCTCATTGACAAAACTGTTATGAGGTACATGCGACAGAGGTATTTCGGTTTCACTGATGAGCCAAACGATGCTGAGTACATCTCAAGATTCTTTGCGAAAGAAGACCGTGTTAGTGTGAAAGAAACTTTGCGGAATTTGAACAGTGGAGAATTCGTTTATGTGCATGGCGCTGAAACTCAGAAAGTTGCTATTGAGCCTTACGAAAGCTATGTTTCAAAAACTTACATAAAACCCAGCGAATCGCAAAATTTGCCAACAGTGAAAACGGATTACGCAACAGGTAAAACAGTTATTATGGGATTATTGCTTTTGGGGTTCATCATCTACATGCTGAGTTGTTTAAGGTGAAACCATGATGACGGCAACAATA
Organism: Candidatus Bathyarchaeota archaeon; assembly: GCA_026014725.1. Lineage (NCBI taxonomy): Archaea > Thermoproteati > Candidatus Bathyarchaeota > Candidatus Bathyarchaeota archaeon. Next base: position 9,211 of record JAOZHV010000032.1, read on the forward strand.
AAAAACCCGAATTGCGAGGGCTACACAATATCGCTACATGCGGAATTAAACACTCTCTATTTTAACGGTTTTACCGTTTACTCTTTAGAACTCCCTGTTTTAGTGCGCTCTTGCCGTAGTGGTCTTATATAAAGCACCTGCATAGGGCTGTTTTGGGTTTGATGGATAAGGCTTAAACGTGCTGCCCTTGTTAATTCTTTTGCATGGTTCGGAAACCCGCGCCTAAAGTGTTCATTTCTGAAGAGCTTGCCGAGCTTCTAAGAAAGGCTGGGGCGCAAAGCAAGATTTCCAAGTGGGTTGGTGATATGAAGGAGGTTTTGAGGGAGAACATGTACGCGGGCGAGTTGATTAGGAAAAGTCAGATTCCTAAACGGTACATTGAACATTATGGCGTGAATAACTTGTACAGGTACAGTCTTCCTGAGGGGTTTCGCGCGTGTTACACGATTGTGAATGGTTGTCCGTTTATTTTGGATGTGTTGTCGCATCAGGAATACGATAAGGTGTTTGGTTACAGAACAACC
>JAOZHV010000033.1 GCA_026014725.1 Candidatus Bathyarchaeota archaeon
CGGTGCTGCGGCTGGAAAATGTGCGTGATTATGTCTTGTATGCTTATCATGCCTACAAGTTTTCCATCATCTATCACCGGCACGTGCGAGATGCCTTGCTCCCTGAATAAGCTCAGCGCGGCGCCCACGGTGCGGTTTGCTTCAATGGTATACGGCGCCTTAGTCATTATTTCTTTTATTTTCGTGTTGCCCAATCCGTGGGTTACGGCTCCGTGAATAATGTCTTCATCCGTGATGAATCCTGCGAGTTTGTTTTTTTGAAAAACTGGAAGTTGCCTGACGCCGCTTTGAATCATCAATCTAGCTGCCTTGCTCAGCGACGTAGCAGGGTCAACCTTGGGCGCAGGGCGCATCAGAGATTTTACTTTTACCGCTGCGGGGTCAAGTCCCGACCTTACTATAGACCTTCTCGCGATGACGCCTACGTATTTGCCTTTGTCGCTGACCACCGCCAACACGGGCGGCATCTCCTTCTTGAACAGCTCTAAACACTTGGATAGTGCATCATTCTCGTAGACGGTGGAAAATTTTTTCGAAAATACATCTCCAACGGAAACCGAATTCGCCATAATCAATCCTCTAACTGGTTATGCGCTAAGTAGAATTTAAACATTGCAAAAGTGCGCTTGCAAGCTGCTGACGTGAAAACACGAGGAAGAACTTCCTTGTTATCTATTGGAATCTTCTGGATTTCTAGACGACTCACATGGGTGATATGGAAAAATATATCTATCTTCTAGATAAATAATACAGATGTTTCATACTGTGCGGTTTAAATAGCGCGTTTCGTAGAGCTTTAGGGAGAGTGGAGGGCAGAATCAAAATTACTACTGGAAAGCTACTGTTCTCTTCCGCTCCTGTTAGGGAGGGATTTGTTAACGTCAAGTCTATCTGGAAAAGAGCTGGTTGAGGAATTAAAGTTCTACTGGAAGAGGTTGTGGCAAGAGCGCGTTGACGACAAGGTGCGAGCTGAAGGCATAGCCGCCGCAGAATACGAAAAGCTCTTTGTTGAACAAGGCACAATAATCCATGCAACTCGCGACTATAAGGCGCTCAGCTTTAGAGAAATTCTGGAGCAGCATCAAGTAGCTAACGCCGACAGGTTCATTCCTCCGCCACCTCAAGTAGGCGGCTGGAACAAATTCGTCAAAACACACATCACCAACCAGCGCCCAAGAAAGAGCGTGCGCGTTTTGCTCTATTGCGAGGAGAAGAGGGAGAAGCAGCAGCCTAAGAAAGGCGGCAGAGGTTGGCTCCACAAATAGATAGCGTTTTTTTCTTTTTTGTGTTTTTTGGGGTTCGAGTTGGGAAATTATCGGCGTAGGTTGGATATTATTGCTGACATTTTGGTTGTTGTTAGCGCAAGCGCTAAGAAGACTCAGATTATGTATAAGGCTAATTTGAGTTACGCTGTTTTGCAGAAGTATCTCGTTGAGATGAGGGGGGCGTCATTAATTGATTTTGAATGTGCTCGAGGATGTTTTATTCTTACTGAGAAGGGGCATGCGTTTTTGGATGCGTATCGAGAGTATTCTAGAAGGACTAGGAATTTGGAGAAAAGATTGAGCATGGTACAGTCAAAGAAGAGTATGTTGGAGAAGCTATCTTCAACTAGTTGATTTTGGGTAATTTATGTTGTTGTAGGGAATTGCATGACAGGAAAGACTTGTAGTTTCACGAGTGTTGGTGTTTGGTTGTCTTCGTTTATGTTGCTCAGTTTCTTGTTTGTGCATTGTTGTCTTGCCGTTGGTGGTGCCGAAGTGGGAGTTGCCATTGAGCAGGCTGGGCGTGATTTGGGTTCTGCGTTTGCTGCGGTGACTGAGGCAGAGGCGGCAGGGGCGGATGTCGCTGGTTTGATGGTTAAGCTTGGTGGAGCGGGTGATTTTCTTTCGAAGGCTTATGTCGCTTTAAGGATGGGTGATTATGAGAATGCAAATGTTTTGGTTATCAAGTGTAGTCGTGCATTAGACGGGGTAGTTGGAGAAGCTGCGCGTTTAAAGGTTGATGCGGAAGCTTCTCGTGGCAGTAGTTTGTTTTTTGCTGTGTGTGTATCGTGTGCTGGTTTGGTTTTGCTTTTTGTTTTTGGGTTGTTGGGTTGGCGTTTTCTGGTTAAGCGTTACGTTGGGGCTGTTTTGGGGTTGAAGCCTATGTTGGAGGGTGCTGAGTGAATTTTGGTGATGTGAAGCTGGTTTATGTGGCTTCATGTTTTGTTTTAGGTTTACTTATTTTGTCGCCTGCGTTGGTTGAGATTGTTTCTTTTCCTGTTGGGGAACGGTTTTCAGAGTTGTGGCTTTTGGGGCGCGGTGGTTTGGCTGAGGATTATCCGTTTGTTGTTTCAGAGGGTGTTGCTTATAAGATTTTTTTGGGGGTTAGCAATCATTTGGGTGGGTCAAGTTATTATAGGGTTCTAGTGAAGTTTCGGAGTGAGTTTGAGCCTTTGCCGAATAGCACTGTTGGGTCGCCGAGTCCTTTGGAACCTGTTTTTCAGTATGACTTGTTTTTGGGGGACAACGAGACTTGGGAAAGGGAGTTGAATTTTTCGTTTAGTGATGTTTTGTTTGATGGATTTACTTGTCGCGTTTCTGACATTTTGATTGAAAACTACGCGGTGGGTGTGGATAAAGTTGTTGTGTGGAATGAGACTGGCAAGGGCTTTTATTATCAGTTGTTTTTTGAGCTTTGGGTTTACAATTCGACGTTTTCTGGTTTTCAGTTTCATAATCGATGGGTTGGTCTCTGGCTTAATATGAGTAAGCCCTTGCAGGGGTAATTGGATATAGAATTATATTCTATCATGACTTAAATATTCAGTTTGCACAGGAATTATTGAAAGTTGACTGGGGTTATTGGTGGGGCGAAGGTGTTGTACTCGTTTCCTTCGACTTTAGTGTTGATGGCTGCACTCAACGAGGAAGAGGGCATAGGTCCCACCATAGTGGAGCTTAAGCAGTTCTTAGGTGTGTGTCGTATTCTTGTTGTTGATGGTAATAGCCATGACAAGACCGTGCATGTTTCAAAGAGTCTAGGCGCTGACGTGATTCATCAGGTTGGTAGAGGTAAAGGCGACGCAATAAGCCAAGCGATTAGACACATTAACGAGGATGTTAAATACATTGTACTAATCGATGCTGATTTTACATATCCAGCTGTGTTCATCCCCTCTATGATAAAAATATTGGAGGAAAATCCAGAGGTTGGCATGGTTTGTGGCAACCGGTTTAATTCGCGTTTTCATTTGGAGACTATGGCTGACAGTTTTTATTTTGGCAATAGGGCGATAGCTTTCATACATAATTTGCTGAATGGGTTAGAGTTGCAGGATCCATTGACCGGCTTGAGAGTTGTGCGTTGGGAAATCTTAAAGAAGTGGAACCCAAAATCTACTGGGTTCGACATAGAAGTTGAGTTGAACCATTATGTTGAGAGACAAGGCTTCATGATAGTTGAAATACCGATTTCTTATAGGTTAAGAGTGGGCGAGAAGAAGCTGAAACTTAGGCATGGTTTTTCGATTTTTTGGAGAATTTTTCTGGAAGGCATTTCCAGTTAAAGTTATCAATAGATATCGTTTCAATATTGTTTGCGAATAAAATGAGGAGGGAAAACGGGTTTGCGAGTAGTTTTAGCCGTTGGTGCGCATCCTGACGATATTGAGCTGGGCTGTTCTGGAACGCTTGCACGGCACAAAACGAAAGGAGACAAAGTGTATCTTCTTGTTTTAACTAAAGGTGAAGCTTCTGGAAACATCAAACTTAGAGAGGCTGAATGCTGCAAGTCAGCAAAAATGTTGAATGCAGATAAGCTATTCTTTGGCAAACTAGAAGATACCAAAGTGCACGATGGAAGAGAAACGATAGATGTAATTGAAAAAGTTATACATAAAACCAAGCCTGACATTATATATGCGCCCTCTTGCAAGGACACACATCAGGACCATAGAAACGCCGGGCACGCGACTTTATCTGCTGGAAGAAGGTGTAAACTGGTTCTGCAGTATGAAGGGGCAAGCACTCAAAGAGATTTTATCCCGCAAGTATTCGTGGATATAAGGAGCACTTTTGACTTGAAGAAAAAAATACTTCGTGTTTTTGGTTCTCAACTGAATGGTAAACGCGGAGGTTACGCATTAGCTGCAAAAGCTATTGAAGGGCTAGCTCAATTTCGAGGTTATCAAGCTGGATTGGGAGTCGCAGAAGCTTTCGAAGTTGGCAAGTTCCTTTTCGAAGTTTGAGAAGAAGCAGTATGACAAATTCACCTATTATTACTGATACTTTCAGCAACCTCATGAGTTCTTGCATTTCCTTTTATGAAAAAAACAAAACAGAAGCCAACATTGAGCGCATCCGCGAAAAACGCGCCAAACTCTCTGTCTTTGCTGAAGCCTTTCACAAAGACGCTGGAACATTAACAGCTTCAGTTCAAAAAAAACTAGCAGACCTTAAAAATGGTAATTCTATAGTTTTGATGACAGCACATCAACCAAACTTTTTTGCTTACAGTGGTGTCCTTCGAAAGGCAACATTAAATTTTGTTTTGGCAAAAAAACTGGAAGAGCTTCTAGAAATTCCAGTTGTTAATTTTTTTGGAATTGCTGATCAAGATTTTACAGATGATCGCTGGGTTAGGTCATGTCATCTTCCTGCAGTGCAGAGAAACATTGGTGTCTTGTCAATAGAGGTCAAGCTTCCTGAAAAGTTGTTGCTGAATAAAGTGGCTAAGCCTTCTCGTGATTTGCTAGAGAAGTGGCGAACTGCGGTTGAGGTGTGGCTTTATGAGACTGTTAGTTCTGTGCGTAGATTGTGTGTCAAAGAAGGATTTTCAACGTCATCCATCGTTACTTCTTTATCTGACTTACATAAAAACTTCAATTTCGTTTGGAACGTTGTAGAGGCCTGTCATGAGCGTTCGAATAGGTACTCTGATTTTAATGCGTTTCTGATGTCAAAGATTGTGAATGATGTGTGGGGATATGACACAGTTTTTTCCCGCTTTTCGGACTGCCAACAGATCTTCGCTGATGAGTTTAGTTTCTTGCTGTCTCGTTTCATGGATTATTCACGATTGCTGAATGAAGCACAGCAAATTCAGCAATGTGGAAGTGAGAGTAGTGGCATGTCGGATCAAGAGCCTTTGATGCTCCCTTTCTGGTATCACTGTGATTGTGGAAGTAAGGCTAAACTTTTTTATAGAGAAAAAAACGGTTCTTTGTTTGGAGAGGGAAACTGTGTCGGTTGTGGAAAATACTATGAGTTGACGCTTGGAGCTGAAAGCGATCTAAATGCTTCTGGCGTTGCCTCGCGGATATCGGCACGAGCTATTCCAATGCTTTTGGTCTTTTTTAATGGCTTGATGCCATCCTGCTATGTTGGAGGAGTTGGAGGCATCAGATATCTGATTAAAGCTAGGCATGTGTCAGGAGGATTAGAGATTCCTTTCCCGCCTGTTGCTGTTTGGCGACCTCGCGATAAATATCTGGGGGTTGGACAGTTGGAGGCCAAATTGGAGTTGATGCGTATCTGCAAGTCTTTGGGTGCTCAAAATCTCTCTGAAGCCAAGAAAATACTGGGGCTGCGCATAACAGCAATACGTAAACGTATTAGGAAGTTCGGGAGAGTAAAGGAGAAATTAGCAGAAGAGTTGAGGGAAAACCCGCATAATGAAGAATTGAAAGAGAGGCTAAAGGAAGCTTTAATGAATCAAACTAATTTTTTGAGAAATTCAAAGCTTTCGGTTTTTAGCCGTGAACTGAAACTTCTTGAAAATGTTTCAACTATTCTGGATTTGATACCGAGCATATTGGATTATTCTGTTAACATAGGATTAAAGGAGACTAGTGATTATTGGATATGGCATTTGGATAAACATGGAAGCTTGTCTACTGATGTTTATCTTGATTCAGTTTTGAGTCAGCATATGAAGTTGGACAAAACTTTGCCAAGAGGAGTGCTCTCTGAATAGGGGCTAAGAGTGATCATTTGGTGCAGAATACGAAGGGCGCCACCGTAATCATTTCGACATATAGTATCGAAAGATTCCAACATGTTACAGATTGCATCAAATCTTTGAAGAGGCAGAGCTTACCCCCAAAGGAAATTTTTTTGGTTTTGGATCCCGATGAAGCATTATTAGATTTTTACAAGTCTCGTATTGATAGTGATGTAAGAATTATCGTCAGCGGAGAGCGTGGTCTTTCTAACGCCCGCAATACGGGTATCAAGAGTGCTGGGCAAGATATTGTTGCATTCATCGATGATGATGCAATTGCTGGGCATTGCTGGTTGGAAAATCTCGTCAAAAATTATACTGCCTCGACCGTTATGGGTGTAGGAGGATTAATAAGGCCCATTTGGGAGGGCAACACTCCTGTCTGGTTTCCTGAAGAACTCTTGTGGATAGTGGGTTGCTCTTATAAGGGGTTGCCCAACAGTAAAGAATATGTTAGAAACCCAATTGGCTGTAATATGTCTTTTCGAAGAGATATTGTGAGAAGAGTTGGGTATTTCGATGTTGCTGTCGGTAGGTTCGGTAAACAACTTTTGGGAAGCGAAGAAACAGAGTTTTCAGTTAGAATCTTAGAGATTATACTTGGCTCAAAAATCTTATTTGATCCATCAGCTGTTGTATACCATAGAGTTCCGAAAGTGAGGCGCAAGTTTTCATATATACTAAAAAGATCATTTTATGAAGGGTTGTCAAAGGCTATTATTGCTGAACATAATCTTGGTTCTTCTGGAGTCTTGTCCACGGAGCGCCATTATTTAGACTACTTGTTTAAAGTGTCTATTCCATCTAGGCTGAATCGAATTTATAAATTGAGAAACGCCTGTCACTTGATGCTATTATTTGTGTCAGTATGCATGGTAATAATCGGTTTTTCTTTAGGCATATTGATGAAGCTATGTCGAAAAGCATGAGGCAAAGACTGCCTGTAAAATGTGTTAGAAGTTGTTAGATTATTTTGTTCATTTCTTATATTAAAAAGGAAGTGATAAAACGAGAATTCTTCACGTGTGCCCCCGATACTATCCTAATATAGGGGGGGTTGAAGATCATGTCAAAAATATTGCTGAACGATTAGCTGAGAAGCATGATGTTTCGGTTTTTACAACGGCATCCGAAATCTTGCCTCGCGAAGAAATCATTAATGGTGTTCAGGTTAGGCGATTTAAAGCTTGGTCACCGAATGACGCATATTATTTCTCCCGGGAGCTAAAACGAAGCTTACTGGCTAATTCGCAATACTATGATATCATACATGCTCACAATTATCATGCTTTCCCTGCGCTTTATGCGGCGCAAGCCAAAAAGAATGGGAACAAGCTTGCTTTTACTCCACACTATCACGGAGAAGGGCATACTCGCTTTAGGGATGTGCTTCATGTATTTTACAAATTATGTGGAAGGGCGATTTTTAGAAAATCAGACAAGATAGTTTGTGTCTCAGACTATGAGAAGCGCTTGGTGATGAAAAATTTCAGAATTCACGATACCAACATTAGTGTTATCCCGAACGGCATCAATTTCAAAGAATTCGAAAAGTTCGAGCAGAGAAAAGAAGGGCATTCCAAAATTATCTTGTATGTTGGTAGGCTGGAGAAATATAAGGGAGTGCATTACTTAATCAAAGTTTTGAAGATGCTAAGCAATGATTACATTTTAGAGATTGTTGGGCAAGGTTCTTATGAAAAGAGCTTGGTTAATTTGGCAAAAGACACAGGCGTGGAAAATAGGGTAAAGTTCTATAAGGCTTTGTCGCGAAAGCAGCTTCTACAAAAGTATGCTGGCGCAAACGTTTTTGCCTTGTTATCAAAGCATGAAGCCTTCGGGATTAGTGTAGCAGAAGCCTTAGCCTCAAAATGTCCATGCGTTGTTGCTAACATATCGGCGCTGAAGGAATGGATTGATTATGAAAACTGTTTTGGAGTGGAATACCCAATAAAGATTGACAAACTAGCGAAGTTAATAGCCGAGACCATTTTTAGGAGGGTCACTCATGTTCGACTGTGGGATTGGACGGAAGTTACTAATAAATTGATCGAACTGTACACAGATCTTATTTACAAATAAGTCGCATCGTGACACTGAGTTTATCCAGACTGTTAATGTTTCATCGAATTGCATCAACATTTTCATCTATCAAAATATTGTGAGTAATAATCATTGAAAATCTTAATGTTATCCGACTTCTACCATCCAATAATCGGCGGGCTAGAGAGGCACGTAAAAGCACTAGCCGAAGAATTAATCATTGCGGGTTATTCGGTAACAGTGTGCACAATAAAGACTAAATGGCTCCCTACTTTTGAAGAACAGAATGGAGTAAAAATAATTAGAATTGATGGTTTTTTTCAAAGTCTACCTTTTCTGTTTGCTGACCGCTCAAAGCGATATCATCCGCCAATTCAAGATTGGTTGATTACACGAAAATTGAAAAGACTGATTGAAGAGATAAAGCCTGACATCATTCATGCACATGGTTGGATTTTGCATTCGGTATTACCCTTAAAGAAAAGATACAAAATCCCGTTAATTGTTACTTTGCACGATTATGGCTTGATATGCCCTAAAAAAATCATAACCAGAGTCAATAGTGAAATATGTAGTACGCCTCTTTCAAATTATTGTATAACTTGCGGACGAGAATCCTACGGTTTAGTCAAGTCTCTTCTAGGATATTTAGGCGTTCAATTGAATCGACGCATTTTAAAGCATGTTGACAAGTTTATAGCTGTAAGTCAATATGTAAGAGACGTTCACCTGATTAACTTGGGATTAAACGAGGACAAAATAACGGTAATTCCAAATTTCTATAAGGAAGAAAAAATTGATTCAAGTAAAAGAAGAATGTTGCCTGACGAATTCATGCTTTTTGTCGGGTCTCTGAGACCTGACAGAGGGCTAAAAATTTTGATAGATGCGTATAAAGCCTTAAAAACGAAAACGAAATTGGTTATTATTGGAACAGAACATCCAAAATACTCTTACACGAGCACAGACGATGTGACCATAATTGCCAATGCCACACACGAATTAGTAATGACCGCATGTAACAACTGCAATTTCTTGATCATTCCAAGCATAATTCCTTCCGCCTGTCCAACTGTGGCGTTTGAAGCAATGAGCTGCAAGAAAGCTATTATCGGTTCGGATATAGGCGGACTAAGATATATCATAATTAATGGTGTGACTGGGTTCTTAATCCCTCCACTGAATACTAAAGCATTGGCAGAGGCTATGTCTTTTCTTATTGAGAATCCTCAAATAAGCATGGCAATGGGCAAAAAAGGGTGGGAACTGTTCCAAAAACAATTTTCTCTAAACTCTATTTTACCGAGGTTGGAGCAATTGTACGAAGAGCTACACGCTAAAAACGAGGAGACAACTCGATAATGAAAGTCTATTTACAGATTTTCCGGTCTTAAACATAAAATGTAAAGGGTGTTCTCATGTATACCACTAGCGCGTCGCATAAATACCTAGGATTAGCTGACTGGATGAACGATTTAAAACATAGTAAAATTCTCTTTTTATCTTATAAGGACATAACTATCGAGCCACACCTTCATGGCGAAGACCGCTACCTCTTCAAATTATTTGCGCAGCTTAGGGCAAACGAAATTAATGCGGATATTTGCTGTCTACCGGAAAATACAATTCAAGTTAGCCCGCAAGGAAAAATGAGTAGTCTGAAGAGTTACGAAGAAATTGTAGCAGACTATGATGTAGTGCTGCTGCATTGCGTTAGCCCGAAAATGCTGCTCAGGGCGAAATTTAAGTCTGACTTCAAACTGGTGATGCCTGTATACTTTCTTTGGAACAAAGCATCTTCTCTAACTTTTAATTTAAAAGGATTAATGGGAAACCTAATTTGGCAACCGCTTATTAGCAATTACATCGTAACATCCACTAGAATACTTGATGGTCTTAAGAAACGAGGATTATTTCGAAAAATATACCTAATTCCGCCGACTTACGAATGCAAATATTGCAATAAAATTGAAAACGCTAATAAATTAAAAAAGCTGAAAAAGAGCCTACCTCAGAAAATCCGAGCAGTATACATAGGATCACTTAATGAAAAACGTTTTTCAATAAATGATGCTGTACTGAAGCTCCGAGAATTTGGCATAAAAGACTGCGCCCTTGATGTGTACACGAACTCTTCAATCAAGCAAGGAACGTATAACTTTGGTAACATAATCTTTAATGTAAGAAAAAAGTTATTGTTGGATAACGAGAAATGCAAGGTGTTGAGTGAAGCTCACCTTTTTATAGCTCCTAAACCCGAAACCACTATGGATCCATCATTATCTGTTATGGAAGCGGAGTATCATGGAAACATTATTATATAATCCTCATTCATCTCAAAATGCTCAACAATTTACAGCAGTTATATTGATTGCACACACGCATTAAATTGAATGCTTTACAAAGCATTTAATCAGGTACCGCTCTATGGTGAAAAGTGACAAAAAATGACTAAAATGGAAAAGCTAGAAAAAAACTGGGATGAATTAGGTAAGATTGATCCTCTTTGGGCGATAAGTAATAGCCCAGAAAAGAAGGGAGGGAAATGGTCAGTAAACGAGTTTTTCGAGACGGGTATAGAAGAAATTGGCGCCATTATAAAATATATCAAATCTCTCGGGGTTAACACTTCACATAGCCGAGCCCTTGATTTTGGTTGCGGTGTTGGAAGGATAAGTCAAGCACTTGCGAACCACTTCGATATGGTCTGCGGAGTCGATATCGCTCCATCCATGATTGATTTGGCCAAAAAATACAACCGCTACGGCGAAAAATGTCACTACTATTTGAATGAGGCAGATAACCTTAAGCTATTTAACGATGATTATTTCGATTTCATATATTCCATCATCACTCTTCAGCATATACCACCCGAGTACTCTTGGAAATACCTAAAGGAGTTTCTGAGAATACTTGCCCCGCAGGGTCTGCTTATATTTCAAGTCCCAGATGAGCCTTCTCTTAGCTCGTCTGTAAGACAGATACTCGGTAGACTGAAGGCGAAATTTTCCGGGCATCCCATCATAGAAATGTACGAAATGAAACGAGACGAAGTCATAAAATTTGTTGTAAAAAACGGGGGTCGGATAGTTGATATCGTTAGAGACACAGCAACGGGTCCAGACTGGCGAAGCTTGCGATATTGCGTTACCAAGAGGTACACCCTGAGATAGGTGAGTTTCTTTCGGGGAAAAATGGGGTATCGCTTTTGGCTTTCGTTTCGGGTTTTATTAGTGCTGGAATTTTCCAAATTGTAAAGGGTATGACGTCATTTTCGCCAACAACCAAGCAACAACGTGGGAGTTAGATTGCCTGAATCTATGAATGATACTCAATACTTCAAGATGCCCGAGAGTGATCGAATACTTGCCAGTTGCTCCGATGAACTGTGCAAAGTCAAAAGTGCAATGTCCACTCCCAATCAAGTGCCTCTAGAGCTGCTATTCAGAAAATTTAGAGAGAGTAGAATTTCGCTTGAAAAATTATTGCCCTTACTCAATATTTTTAACGAAAGCGACAAAAATAACCTTGCCATAGAAGCACATAGAGATAGGCTATACCGAGAAAAATGGTTCCAAAAGCTAACTTTTGTATGCAACCTACTTAACAACAGCGGTATTCAGTATATATTCATAAAAATTCTCGATTATCCATATGCGCAAATGTCTGACCTAGATATTCTGATATTAAACCCCGAAGAAGAGTTAAAGGCATTAGGGCAACTGGTCGATCAGGGTTTCAAAATTTTCGGATTCAGGCTGCTTGCGCATCCATTAAAGCTAATGGCGCTAAGGATGGATGATATTGACCCAAAAATTGCTGTGGACTTTTATCCTTCGCCCGCTTGGATTCGGAAAAAAATAGGTGATAACGAGGTCATTTTTTCCAGGGCACAAATTACCTATATTGGCGGCAGAGAAGCAAAAATTCCATCCCCCGAGGATTCTTTATATTTGATCGGCACGCATTCGTACAATCATCTTAGGTTTACATTTGCAGAAATTTTGCATGGTCTCAATACAATAAATGGTAATTTTGATTGGCAATATCTGTTTAATTTAACTAGAGTCTACGGCACGGCTGATTCGATTTATCTTTACCTCCGATTGATAGATATCTATTCCAGAGAATTTCGTCACTGTTCCTCAGTTCCAGAACATATATTCAAGCCCTACCAAAAATCCAGAATTTGCAGAAAAATAGATTCATGGTTAGAGACATCACGCGGTATCCTAGAATTTCCAGTGTACGTTCCCACGAAAATTGGTTGCGTTTACTCATCCCTATACCACTGTAAAACAATAGGTCAACACATACCGATTTCCGATTTATTATGTGATTTCACATCTCATTATCTTTCCTTATTCTCAAAGCTAACATTGGGTAAGACATAGGTTGTATTTTATGAAACTCGACAAAGGAAAATTATTGGGATTAGCTTTTTTTGTTGTTTCTATTGCCGTTCTGGCTATTTGTATCTACCACATCATGAGCATTTTTTGGCTCTCCTCCATCAATATTCCAATTATTTTAGTTCTAATCATTGTAGTCGTTCCTTGTTCGCTTGGGTTGCTAATCATTGCATGCAAACTCTTATTATACAACAGCGAACGTATAGTCACGTTAGATGAAGTAAGGAAAAGAACAACCAAATCATCGAAAAAGGCAAAATTTTCCTCTTTTCCTTTAGTAATTTATTTTTGCGGTATAGATGGCTCCGGAAAAACAACACAAATAAACCTTATCGCAGAAAATCTGAAACGCGAAAGGATAAAGTTCAAGTATGTTTGGTTACGATGGGCAGCTTTCTTGAGTTATCCGTTTTTAGCCTTTTGTCGGTTAATGGGCTTTACTAAATGGAAGACTGTGCCAAAAAGCAATAGAAAATTTCCAGAGCATCAGCTCTACAGAAATAAAGCCATTGCTAAAATCTGGTCAGCACTTATCACTTTGGACATGTTCGTATATTCGTTTCTAAAGATCACAATCCCGCTCAAATTAGGTTACATAGTTCTATGTGACAGGTTTGCGTTGGATGGGCTTGTGGATTTGATGTATGAAACCAAAAATCATGAAATACTTACCAGTTTTCCTGGTAGAGCCCTTTTGTCGTTAATCTCTCGGCAATCAATAATGATCCTACTTGACATCAGCGCAGAAGAAGCTTGGAACAGAAAATGTGATATTCCTAGCATTGGTTATTTGAGACAGCGCAGGAATCTCTACCTTCGTTTATCATGCTATTTGGGGATACCTGTTCTGGATTCTATTAAATCACAGGCTGAATTACATCAAGAAATCGTAAAGAGGTTCTTAGAACATTATCCTTTCTGGTGGGCTAGAGCGCAGAAGCAATAATTTCTTCATGGTCAATCAGATGATTTGTTGGTTCAAAACCTCCCTGTGTGAGAGTATAATACAACATTCACGCCTTAGTAACGCGTCAACTTAAAGCGAAAACTGAGAAGGAACACTTTGAAGCTAAAATATAGTTTATTTTCTGTTGCACTTATTTCGGTAGCTATGATTTTGTTAGCCAATTGGCTGATAATCGTGGCGACAGTTTCGGTCAATGATTTAACCATTTCCGATAAGCTTGGGCTCCTGAGTGTTTTGCCCATACAGTTTACGGTGGCTATGATCATTGCTCCAATCTTAGCTCTCATATTCATCTATACTGGAAGATGTCGCTTTTCCATTCTACTGGTAGCGGTTTTCTTAATGTATGTGCGTCTGACACCGTACATGGTTGAGCCATTGAGGGGGATTGATCTATTTTCTCATTTTTCACGCGTAGTCGTAGTTAACAGCTTAGGAAATTTGCCTCCAACACAACGATTCTATTTTGACTTTCCCGGCTCCACAATTTTGGCTTCTTCATTGCTTCAAATCACAGGGCTCAGTGATATTTTTTTTCTTAAGTACCTTTTCCCTGTGCTAGCTATCTTTGTGCAATACTTCGGAATATTGGTACTTCTCAGAAAAACCTATAAAGACTCCAGGTATGTAGGCGCAGCTTTTCTTCTCTCTTCTTTTTTTCCTCCAACAGGACAGATGGATTTCTCGCCTGCTGCAACAGCACTGATTTATTTTTCTTTGATGCTGTATTTTTTCTTTTATTCTAATTCCCGTATACAATCTCTATGTTTTCTTATTCTAACATTTTCCATAACCATTTCCAATCCTACAGTAGCTCTATTTTCGCTATTAATCCTTGTAGCTTTTACACTTTTAATAAAGGGTCCATTTAGATTTTCATTACCAAAAAACAATTATGGTTTAAAAACAGTTGTTTTCGGAGTTGTTTTCTTTCTTTGGGTAATCTTTCGATCCCTCGACAACGTCGCTTTTCAAATCGTAGTAAATATTCGAGAATTCTTTACCACTATTTTCAGTGGCACATCAGAAATACCAGCCAAGTTCAGTCCACCCTTGGCTTATCTTTATGAAATATCACTCGCAAGAAGGCTTTATTATGGGATCGGTATATTCCTCTCAGCAATTATACTACTTGGAACTGCAATAATTCTGTTTAGAAATCGCGAGAAAATAAGGCAAAACCACCGAATTTTGTTCGGATCGGTTATTATATTCGTCTGCCTTACACTGGGCACAGCGCTTTTTGTTGCGATGTCTGGGCATCCATTTGGTGAGGTTGCCCTAAGGTACGCCTTTTTCGGAATACCTTTGGCCCTTGGTTTTC
Organism: Candidatus Bathyarchaeota archaeon; assembly: GCA_026014725.1. Taxonomy (NCBI): domain Archaea; kingdom Thermoproteati; phylum Candidatus Bathyarchaeota; species Candidatus Bathyarchaeota archaeon. Next base: position 14,732 of record JAOZHV010000033.1, read on the forward strand.
TAATGATTTTCAACTCCAAAAAACGATTTTTAATTTTTTGCCTACTTGTGATTTTATTAATAGTTCCGACGTTCCTCTCATTTTACGGACAGGAGCAATATTTCTTGATCAGAAAAACATCTTATAATGGTCTAAGATTTGCAGGCGGACACATAAACCATGCTGAGACTGGAATAGTCTGTGATTTCGGGGAACAACTATTCTCTTTCACAAATATGGCTCTTTGGGACAAGATATATTTTAACTATCCAACATCTTCCGTTTCTAGGCAGCCTCCACAAAATCCTAACTATTATATTTTTAGAATTGAAACATACTACTACGAGGAGTATAGCTTCGGAAATTCCTCATATTCTGAGAATTATAACGAATTTCTTAACTCAAATAGGTACAATAACATTTACTCTTCCGCGACTTTTGGAATTTGCAGTCTTATCGCCTAACAAATAATTTTTAAGATTTAAATTCAAGCATTATTCTTAAGAGCAGGATTATTTTTTGCCAAAGTCCTAAAGACATGAAGTGATCATGATGAAGAAGGTTTATTTTAAAACATTAGGGCTCATGCATTCAAGCTTTCTAGATTTAATCAATTATCCTCCTGAAGGATATCAATTCATTATGGACGAAAATCTCAAGAATGATGCATTAGCAAGAAAGAGCGAATTATCTAGATATCGTTGGTCTTTAGAAAGGCTCTTACCTGCTAACCTTACAAAAGCTTGGTTAGAAAGCAATTTGAGGAGGTTTCCTAAAGATGCGAATCTGATATACTCATACAACCATGTGATATTTAGAAGGAAACCATGGATAGTTCAAGCAGAATTCGCACATCCTCTAATAGGACGCGGTCTTAGGCATTTCGAGAGATTTAAAAAATTGGTGGAAAGAAACCTTGCCTCAAAATATTGTAAAAGGATACTCTTGCTAAGCGAGTTTGCCAAAAAATCTTTTGCGTTAAACTTTAATCTTGATGACTTTAAGAATAAAATGGAGATCGTTTTGCCATCAGTTCATAAAAAGAACTTCATCAAAACTTATGATAAAGACGATATAAACCTCCTTTTTCTTGGCTCCATCAACATACCTCATACTTTTGAGCATAAGGGCGGAAAGGAAGTCTTGGAGGCATTTTTCCGACTAAGCAAAGAGTACGATAATTTAAAGTTGACTATAAGAGCCAAGATTCCAGAGTACATAAAGACTAAATATAAAGTGGCAAAAAATCCCCGTATCAGATTAATTGAAGAGATGTTGCCAAGAAAGTTATTAGAACAAGAATTTGTCAATGCAGACATCTTCCTTTTTCCAACGCATGAGGCACATAACTTTGTAGTTTTAGACGCAATGAGCTACGGGTTGCCTGTGATAACCACAGAAATAGGAAGTACCGGAAGAGTAGACGATGGAGAAACTGGATTTGCCGTCTCTAAAATACCCCCCCTTTCCTGCGCTGTCGAGCTTATTCAGAGAGGATACGAAATTTACGGTTGTGTTCCGGTAAAAAGAATTCTTTCAACGGACACCATTCTCAATCGAAGTAAATGCGTCAGAACAATTCAAGTTTTTGAACGTGAAATAACACAGGAACTTATTGAAAAAGCAAGAATCTTGATAGAGAATCCTAAACTAAGGAAACAAATGGGAGAGAAGGCTAAATGGGAAATTGAACATGGCAAGTTTTCTATTAAGGCGAGGAATAGAAAACTTAAGGGTATATTCGATGAAGCGACAAAAGATTAAAGAAATATTATTACCTCAATGAATGGTTTCTATGTAAGAAGACGCCTTAACTTTTTGCTCGGGCAACCTAAAACGTTTTTGGCGTCTCGCCTGCTCATATTTAAACTTCAGTTTTAGATACAATACAGGTGAAAAGCTATATGAAAATGCTGAGCATAGGAATGATTCCCTCATCACTTTATGGCCAAATACTTAAGTATATGCCCATCCCGTCTGTAGAAGCCATGATAGTCATGAACAAGTCTCTATTGTTGCTAAGAAGGAAGAATAATCCAGCCATGGGGCAATGGTGGTTTGCAGGGGGCAGAATTAGAAAAGGCGAATCACTGGAAGAAGCGTTATTCCGTGAAGTCAAAGAAGAAACTGATCTTGATGTGAATACGTACAAATTCGTAGATGTATACTCACGGGTCTTTCCTGAGAGACATGATATAGCAATAGTCTATTTGTGCACGTGCAAAGATGGCAAAGTTGTACTTAATGACGAACATTCTGAATACAAATTCTTCAAAAATATGCCCGTAGGCATACACCCATACCTTCTTGAAACCATTCAAGACTCCGAATGGCGAAAATACTGCTAAAATAATTAGAACATCAATGGAGTTCTTAACGTGATGGCGCGAAATATTGGAAGAATTATTGAAGAAGATTATTCATTGTGGTATCGGCCTCAAACCCCAGATTTGTACTTGACCAATTTTCTAGCTAAGAAAGGACTAAGGGCCTATGTTTTCCTTCTCAACTTCCAAACATTTATATCGTGGTGGGTTTATGCAGTGTTGGGAATTTGAAACCTGATAGGGAACTCACACGTGCGTTAGGAAGGATTCAAGAAATGAAAAGAATATTACTAACAGGTTCAACTGGGTTCATAGGCAGTAATTTAAGACCTCTCCTACTAGAGAAAGGGTACGAGGTTTTTAACTTGGAAAGATTTGTGACAGGTAGAATAGGCAAAACGCTTCCATATGAAAAGTATACCTATTTTGCTGATTTGAATGACATTTATGCCTTGACAAAAGCCGTGACTGACGTCAACCCTCAGATAGTAATACATTTGGGTGCCATGACTGCTGTTGCATACTCTTATGCTCATCCCCAAGAAACCTTGGAAACCAACTTTCTGGGAACCGTTAATCTGGCAGAGGTTTGTACTAAACTTACTACTTTGGAGCAATTCATATACGCTTCTTCAGCCGAGGTTTATGGTGTTTCACAAACGGAAATCAAACGTGAAACTGACGGCGAATTAGTGTCAAATAGTCCTTATGCAGTTTCAAAACTTGCAGCTGAGAAATACCTAATTTACTTATACAAGGCCTTTGGCTTCCCTATAACGATCTTTCGTCCCTTTAATAGTTATGGAAGAAAAGAGGATACGTGGTTTGTAATTGAAAGAGCAATTACCCAAATGTTGACTAGTGACAAATGTTACCTTGGCGACCCTGAACCAGTTCGAGACTTCCTTTATGTTGATGACCAGATGAATGCCTACCTCTATGCTTTAGAAAACCCAAAAGCGATCGGTGAGACATTTAACATTTCCTCTGGTCGAGGGATATCAATTGGAGATCTAGCAAAGAAAATAAAGGAACTTACTGGATTCAAAGGCGAAATTATTTGGAGTGCTCTCCCGAAAAGAGCTCTAGATATCCCAATTTTAATTGGTTCAAACGAAAAGATTAAACGAGTTTTGGGCGTTCCTGAGCCAATTACTTTGGAAGAAGGGCTAAAACGTACGATAGCTTATTGGAAAAAGAGAGTGAAAGAAAATGAAACTCGAAAAAATTCATCAAGATGACCGCGGCGAGATTTGGGTTCTCATGATTGATGGAAGAGAACATACCTTCCTGAAATCAAACAAGAATTCTGCACGAGGAGGATGCATCCACAGGTTATCACAGGAGCATGCCGTTGTATTGGAAGGTGTCGTGGAATATCACATAAGAGGGAAAAAGAAAAGGATTTACAAAAAAGGAGAAAGCGTCTTGATAGAGCCGAACTGTCCCCATTATTTTGTCGCCCTCGAAGATTCTATTGTTATGGAGTGGGGACCAAGCCCGGATGAGAAAAAAGAAAAGCATCCACAATGGCGAAAAGTCGTCGACAAAATAAATGAAAAGTCCAGGTACTAACCACTGCAAGTAAAGAGAAACCGTAAACTGTGGTCTTAGGCAATGAGCAACAATAGAGTTTGCAACGTAACTGGCTTCGACCAACCCGTTGATAAAAGCAATATGCGCAAGATAAGTCAGATGGAACCTTGGTTCGCTGAAGAAGAGAAAACTGCTGTAATGCAATATCTGAATTCAGGCGGTTGGCTTACCGAGTTCAAGGAAACTCGAAATTTTGAAAAAATGGTGGCAGATTACGTCGGAAGCAAGTATGGTATAGCGGTAAACAATGGCACAATAAGCTTAACTGTCGCTGCTTTGGGTCTCGGGATAGGACGGGGCGACGAAGTTATCGTTCCAGACTTCACCATGATAGCGTCGGCAAACTCTCTTCTTCTAGCTGGAGCGAAGCCCATATTTGTTGACATATCGAGAGAAGACCTTTGCCTTGATTTAGACTTGGTGGAAGATGCCATTTCTTCCAGAACAAAGGCTATAATGTTTGTGAGCATGAACGGAAGATATACCGACATGACACGGCTAAAGTCAATAGCCGAAAATCACAACCTATTCTTAATTGAAGACGCTGCCCAATCATTAGGCTGCAAATGTGCTGGCAAGCATTTGGGCACCTTCGGGCAGGTTGGTTCTTTCTCATTTAGTACACCGAAAATAATCACGACTGGGCAGGGCGGCATGCTTGTTACTGACGACGAAAAATTGTATCGGCTCATGAGCATGATTAAGGATTTTGGGAGATCTGATATCGGCAACTTATCTAGGCAAGTGGACTTCCATGAAATCATCGGCTTTAACTTCAAATTCACCGACTTGCAAGCGGTTATCGGCATTGAGCAAATGAAGAAACTTAGCTGGAGAGTTGAGCGGAAAAAAGCGATCTTCAAGATCTATCATGATTTATTAGAAAGTATTCCGCAAATCGACTTTATTCCCACCAATCTAAAAGACACTTCGCCTTGGTTTATCGACATAATAGTTGAGAGGGGAAGAGATGAACTGGCTTCTTTTCTGAAAAACCAGGGAATCGGCACCAGATATTTCTATCCAGCAATTCATACGCAGCCTCCATATTCGTACGTGAAGAAAAACTTTCCAGTTTCAGATTGGGCTAGTCGCTCAGGATTATGGTTACCATCTTCTGCATTCTTAACTGATGATGATGTACATTACGTGTGTGATCATGTAAGGAAGTACTTCGCGCACAGTGGCTAATTCCATAAATTAATCTTGAAAATCTACAGGTCTTTTAAAATAGCTGTGTTTTCGCTTAAAGGGCTAAAATTCGGGTCGATTATGTAAAATGCCTTACATGAGTTTTCGTCTGCATTACATATAAGGACAAAAAATCAAATGAGATTGACGGAAAGCTTCGCGCGGTAGGCTTATAGAGGTAGAGAAAATCCTATATTGTTATACTATGAATTGTAGTAACTCTTTATTGCATTAAGCAGTGTAGTGGTTGCAGGATAAACAGGCGTCCCATTGGCGTATATGCCTGCCTCAAGTGGGTAAATGAAGGCTGCTGAACAACCTTTGTTGAGCATTGTTTGGATATACTCCCATGAACAAATCCCGCCGTTTGCTCTTATAGTATCCCATTCCCAGTTGCATTCGCCACTCCACCATACTCGGTGGCTTGGATTACTATAAGTAAGCCATCCATCTATTGTTTCAATCAGTTCGTCTATGGACGAACGGTAGCAGTGAAAGTCGGGTATGTCTGAAGCATCAACAAGAATTTTGCAGTTGTTTTCTCCTGAATGCGGATCAATCTGGTAGCCTGCTACCATTGGAAAGTTAACAGCTATTCCCCCTATCAATGAAGACGAAAGGAGATTACTCAACGCATCGTGAACCCATGTTACATGATTCCTCAGTTGAGCACTGGTCCAAATAAAGTTGTTAGAAGCCATCTTATCCTCAAGTTCGTTTTCGGGAGACCAAGCAACGACAATGTTTGCCCACTCTATTTTTTGGCAGACAAAACTTATGACCTCTGGGGTTTTATAGAGTGTTTGCTTATCAATTGCCCAGTCACTTCTAAGTTCGTTGTCCTGAACTATGTATACCCACATTTTGTTCGCATAGAGTATATCAAGAGCTTGTCCTATCATGTCGTAGTTTATTCCTGAACTGGGCAGATCATCGCCAGGAATGTAAAGTTTTACAACTCGGATGCCCACTGCACTCAGTTGAGGCAAAACGGTTTCCAATCCACTTATCGCATTGCCTTCCCAATCGTTGATTGGCAAAAAGTGAAAAGCCCAGCTAACAATGGGAGAAGAAAGTGAATCAAATGTTTCAGTCTGGCCGTCAGCCCAGGTGATTCTTTTTGTTCCAGATGATGTGTATTCAATTGTGCCGTACGACGTAATAATGTTTTGAGAAGCACCTATGGCCATAGCACTATTAATCATCAATACAATTAGACTTATGAGAACCGTGCAGGCGAAGAAAGGTTTTCTGTTGCGTATGAACATTTCCTAGCAACCTTAAATCGTATGTCTTACTATAGCGTAGAATGGCGCCCAAATATTTATCATTTGTGGATTTCGAAGGCACAATTATTAAATGGCAAGGAAAAGATAAATTGCATATGCGGCTATCCACCAAAAAAGATCGAGTTGGGCCTGTTATCTTCAATCGAAAGGATACTGCTGATTTAAGCAATCATAGAGCGATTACCTATCGTAGGTGTTCCTATGACTTACAAACGATTAGTTGTAACTACTAGTTGGGATGACACGCGGGCAGGTTGGAGGCTGTCAAACCTGCTGGAGAGCTACGGATTAAAAGCAACTTTTTATGTTGTCTCCAATTGGATCGGAAAAACGATATCAATAGACGAATTGCGTAGTATGTCTGAAGTTTTTGAATTAGGTGCTCATACTAAAAGTCATGTGATTCTTACGAAGGTTAGCAACGAAGTAGCGAAAAGGGAGATCTCTGGCTCTAAGATTGACTTGGAAAAGAAAATCACACATGTTACATCCTTTGCCTATCCCCATGGTCTCTATCGTAAAGAACATGTGGCAATGGTTAGAGAGGCTGGTTTTCTCTGCGCACGAACAACAAAACCTTTTTCAGTAGATGCATGTAATCCATTTGAAATAAACGTAACGCTGCAAGCAGCACCACATAGACTTATTGATGCTAAAGGTTTAGCTCGATGTTTTAGGATCACTCCGAAGATATTTCTCAGACTTGATTTGTTTAAAAAATGGGACCTTCTGGGTAAAATTTTGTTTGACTCACTTCTACGAACAGGCGGGGTTTTCCATTTGTGGGGTCACGAATGGGAAATAGAACAATATAAAAGTTGGTCCAGACTTGAGGATCTGCTGGCTCATATCGCTTTTCGGCGCAACGTCACTTATCTAACAGTGACCGATTGCGCAACAATGTTATGCAATAATAGGAAAAATGCTAAATTTTGTTAATTAACGCGTTAGAGTCAAGTCCATGAAACCTTGTTTTATCGAGATTACGAGGTAGCTACATGTCTGTTGAAGAATTGAGAAATAATAATGAATGGGACGAATTCCTGCGTGAATCTCTACAGGGAACCTTTTACCATAGTCTAAAATGGAAGGAGGTAATTGAAAAGTCTTTTTCGTATCGAGCACATTATCTTGTTGTTAAAAATGGAAATGGAAAAATTATCGGTATTTGCCCTGCTTTCATACGGAAATATGGCGGATTAAAGATATACACTTCAATGCCACACTCCGACTTTGGAGGACCAATAATAAAAGAAAGTTATGTTGAAAAATCTGCTTTCTTGTTGAAAAACTTCATTGAAGAGTTATGTTTTGAACAAGGAATATCGTGTGCAGAAATTTATTTCAGCGATGAGAAAGTGGCTCGATTTTTCAAATCATCGCCAGGATATGTCGATTCAAGTAGGGGCGTTATGTTTCTTGATCTCAAGGTTAGATCATCTGATATTATATGGAAGGAAATTTTTTCAGGAAAGCAGCGATATGAAATTAAACGCTTCGAACGAAATGGTTTCTGCATCAGAGAGGCGTCCACCAAATCCGATTTAAGAGAATTTTACCGCCTTTACCTTGACAATATGCGGCATTTAGACAGCTACGGAAATCCCTATAGTTTTTTTCGAAATATTTGGGATCTGCTTTTTCCTAAAAACTTCAATATGCTTCTGCTTGAAAAGGGAAAATGTTTAGGCGGTTTGGCCCAATTCAAATATGAAAAGGGAATCTATGGCGGCTATGTAGCGATAGATAGACAGTGGAATTGGGGAAGATACTCAATGATGCCCTATATGATTTGGAAACTAATAAGCTGGGCTGAAGAAAACGGTTTTAGGTATATTTCATTGGGCTCAACACCTTCTCAAAACGCAAACGCATACCACATCCAAAAAAGTAATTTTGGAGCTGCGTTTTTGCAGCAAGAGAAAGTTACCATTCCCTTTAGTTTTAATGCTAAAGTTTACATGTTAGCGAAGACAAAGGCTATTCCATCATGCAAGCAATCAGAAAAATTTTTCCCAATAAATTTCGAGCTTTCTTAAGAAAATTTATTCAATAAGTACCATTTTACTCCAAAAAGGATTTGCTCCATTGTCCTATTCGTAAAGCAACTTTAGTGGGTCCGACAAATAAAACTGCTTCTAATCCAAGACTATTTAGGAAGAAGTTTAAAACAACTTCGTTCTTTTTCATTATGGATAGCATATCTTTTGGATAATCTGCAGGATCACGAATGTACCGCTTTTGATCCGAACACTGCAGAACGCCCTGCAGTAGAAACAAAGAAGATCATAGAAAAACAAATCCACAGTTTATTTGTTTATCCTTGAGAAATATTGATACAGGAAATTCACATTATATTTTTTCGTGCTTTAACACATTTGCATCAATGGTGAAGCTTGTTAAGCGATTAAGTCCTTATGCAAAGATAGTTGTTGGCGGGGCAGGATTTTCGTTATTCGGAAAAGAGATTATGACGAATTTGCCGGAAATCGACTATGGTATTTTTATTGAAAGCGAGGAGTCGTTTCCCAGACTTTTAAAAAGTTATAATTACCCTGAGCGCGTTAAAGGCATATTCTTTCGAAAGGATTGTCAAATATTCTTTACAGGAAGAAGTAAACCAGTAGATTTCGAGCGACTGCCTGCGCCACCAAGAGCGTTACCCGAAATAGATTTAAAAAGTTACAGTAGCGTCGCTCATTCTATTGGAGTTCAAACCAAACGAGACTGTGCCTTTGAATGTGCATACTGCACTTATCCTTATATTCAAGGAAAGAATTTGCGGTTGCGATCGCCAAAGCACGTTGTCGATGAGATAGAAAACGTGGTAAACGTGTACGATGTAACGGCTTTGTTTTTTTGTAGACACTATTTTTAATTTTCCGCTGGATAATGCCTGAAGAATTTGTGAAGAACTAATCAAAAGAAAGGTAAATATCGAATGGCGTGCGTCGTTCAGAGAGGATTTTGTCAATAAGAAATTTATTACAGCGGCAAGAAATTCTGGGTGTAATGTCTTTGAATTCTCTTCGGATGAGGGCTCGGAGAAAGCGCTTGGAATTCTCCGTAAGGGATGGGAATAGTGAATAATAATAAGAGCATATGATGCAATCAACGCTGTGGACGGGGTCAAATTTAGCTGCAATTTAATGTGCAACATGCCGGCTGAAATTTCAGAAACTGTTATGGGCTTTCATCAGTTCTTGTTTAGAACTACTGGAAAATACTTGAAAAAACTCGAAGGAATCGACATCACCAACATTCGTATATACCCAAATACGCGAATTCATCAAATTGCCCTAAAGGATGGAAATCAACAAAACAACGAACTTGTTAGCGCCCATCTTCTATGATCCGCCACACCTTTTAACACTGCTTATATCGCTGTAAGACCGTTTCTGCTACTAGAAAAATTCACTTGGAATCTTGTTTCAAATTATCGCAATGCAGCATATCTCTTTACAAGCAATCGATTGGCGCAATTCACCTCTGAATCTAGATAATGTGGAAGCATCTGTTAAGAAACTTCAGTAGTTAAAGACCTATAGATTGGCAGAGGGAAAGTTGCAAATACAATTATTTACCTAAGTGAAAAAAGAAACCAAATTTGCGGCAAAAACTAGGAGTGAATAATTATAGCAGGAATCTGCGCTATCTTGGGGTCTGATGCAAACAGAAATATAAAAATAATCTGTGAAAGCCTTAGACATAGAGGTCCAGACGATAGCGGATATTACTTTAACGAAAACGTTGCTCTGGGGCACCAAGCTCTAAAACTAAGTGCTGCTCCAAGCAACCATCAACCACTCACCAACGAAGACAACAAAATCTGGATCACGTTCGATGGTGAAATCTACAACAAAGGACAGCTTATAGAGCAACTAGAAAAAAAACATGCATTCAGGACAAATTCTAGCGCAGAAGTTGTAGTTCACTCCTATGAGGAGAATGGGCCAGATTGTGTTAACCTGTTTAATGGACTGTTTGCCTTTTGCCTCTGGGATCCTACAAACAAGCAGTTGTTCTGCGCCAGAGACAGACTGGGTGAGAAACCACTTTATTATAGCAATTTCCAAGGTCAGCTTATTTTCGCATCGGAGATACAAGGCATACTGGCGTATCCGCTGTTTTCAAGAAAACCCAATGATCATTTCATATATCAGTATATGCTAACAGGCTATCCTAAGAGAAACGGGGATACTTTTTTTGCGGGAATCAAGGAAATACTGCCTGGCCACTTCATGGTGGCTAGCAGAAATGGGTTTTCTGTCAGCAAATATTGGCATCCATTAAAGCAATTGAAATCCAATACCATTAAAGATGACAGCTCTTATGCATCTGAATTTCAACAGCTATTAAAAAACGCGGTAGGCATTAGGCTCCCACCAGAATCTCCGGTTGGGACACTTCTTAGTGGCGGGCTTGATTCAACATCCCTTGTTTTTATAATCGACCAACTTCTGAAGCAGGAAAGCGAATTAAAAGCTCAAAATAGAAAATCGCAAGAACTGTTTTCTGCTATTTATGAAAGTTCGACGGAACAAGGTGACGAAAGGTCCTACATCCGAGGAGTTGGAAATGTTTTAGAAACGGAGATTAACTACGTTTATCCCTCTGTTTCGGGGTATTGGAATGAAATCAAGAGATTCATATTTCGCATTGAAGAGCCAGTAGCCGTCTTTAACTATTACGTCTTTTGGTGTCTTTTTCAAGCTGCAAGACAGAAAGTGAGTTTCGTTTTCAGTGGTCAAGGAGCCGATGCGCTTCTCGGAGGGCAATCTAATCATACTCTAAAGTACTTAGAAGAGCTTTGGGCGCGCAAAAATTTCAGTCAACTCACAAAAGAACTAGCGAGTGACACAAGACGGATTTTATCCATGTTAGCTTGGTCAACTTTTTTCGGTCGCGGAGCTGAATCAAAGAGAAAGGCACTGCTTGCACCAAAGTTTGTTGAAGCTCATCGTAATGAATCGCTTTTAAATGAAACTTCCTCTCTTGAGAGCGCTCTTCTTAATGACGTTACGCAACATTCTGTCGAATATCTTCGTGTTGATGATAGAGCTTCTTCTGCTTTCTCTATTGAGTGTATTCATCCTTTTCTCGACCACAGACTTGTTGAATTCGCCTTCTCACTTCCCGCTAACCAAAAAATTAGAAATGGCTTGACAAAATATGTACTTAGAAAAGCTATGAAAGGTTTAATTCCAGAAGCTATCCGTTTGAATAAAAAGAAGTTGGGCACACCAATACCCCAGCAACGCTGGATGAGGGAGCTACAGCAGTATATCACGAACCTTATAGCGTCTGATAAATTCAAAGAAAGAGGATATTTTGATCAGTCTGCAGTTTTGTATATCTTCAACCGTTACTGCGAAGGGAAGTTTAACCGTGTGGAGCATCATTATTACACGAATATACTTTGGCGAATTGTTAACTTGGAACTTTGGTTTGAAATTTTTTTTAAATGAGCGTTACACATAGAGGACGAGGTGCTTCAAATGGCAAAGGACATAATATCTATAGAGAAAGTGTTGAATTCGAGATGCTCCAGTGACTTGGAGACTGTTTCAGAAAAACTTCATTGGGGCACTATGACTGATCAGTTACCTCCACAATCCGTAATTGATCAAGTGTTTGAATGTTGCAAGGTGCCTCGATTTTCAAATGGAGACCTCATCCAATGGTGGAAAGATGGATATTTATATACTGGATTTAAGCTGGTCGAAGGTTCGGATATGGCGCGTTTGCTTAACATTGAAAGCGGCATGCAGCAACAAGCAGTATATTTAGCCTGTTCTGCAATGGGCTTAGGGACGTGCATACTCAATCAAGGTGTAAACGGAACAGTGTACGGAGAGAAAATTGCCACTGGTAGGCATATGCTCCGGGTATTATCTAGCAACTTCGAATTTCGGAAATTTTCGGAAAAAGCTCCTGGACCACAAAAACCATTTGTGGCTGGTATCAATATTAATGTCCCATTAAGAGATGGAAATGTGGAATGCTTGCCAGAATTGCCGCGTCTTACAACATCCAACAAGATGGGTCGTAAGGTCACAGAGCCTGATGTTTCGCAGCTCTTATGGGCTGCAAAGGGCAGAACGCCCCACCTCATACGTTTGCACAAGTGGAAAACAATGTGGGGATTAACAATTCCAACATGGACCGGCGGTCAAGATTATACAAGCGTCTACTTGGTAGTAGCGGATAAACTATATCGTTACGTTAACTGGACGAAAGATTTTACCTTACTGGGTAAATTGTTGGGAGAAAAACTCAAATGGACAAGGGGAAATCCAACTCATGACATAAAACTATTGCGAAAGATTAACATTAGCGACCAAATAAATGGTTTTGAGAAAGCGATAATTTTAAGCCAAAATGAAAAAACCTGTAGGGCTCTCTGGGAGGTTGGATACATGCTAGAAAACTTGTTTCTGCAAGCTAAGAGCTTAGCTATTTCCTATGACTCAAAGATTTTTACCAGTCAGGAAACCTTGCAACTTGCCCATAAAGGTGTTCCCGGTTCTGTTGCCGCACTTCTTATATAGAAAAATCGGATTAAATTGTCGACTATCTGAAAAGATTTGGTAAGTGAATATTCTTCATGTCGAACAAATACAAGAGCGCTCTCGTGACTGGGGGAGCAGGTTTCATTGGAAGTCACATTGCCGATAGACTTATGAAAAAGGGGTTTGATGTAACAGTTCTCGATAACCTTGACACAGGGCACGTAGAGAACCTTGAATCTCATAAAAACAATGGGAATTTTCATTTCGTGAAAGGAGACATTCGAGATTTAGAATTAGTTAGAAAAACCTTGAGAAATATAGATGTTGTTTTTCATGAAGCGGCACTGGCAAGCGTAACTCTTTCAGTACAAAATCCTATTCTCTCGAATGACATAAACGTAACAGGAACACTGAATCTGCTGAAGGCTTCATCAGATTTAGGCGTCAAACGGTTCATATATGCCTCTTCAGCCGCCGTTTATGGAGACACAAAAACCCCTGAAAAGAGAGAAGACCTAAGTACTAACCCAAAATCACCCTATGGAATTTCCAAAGTTGCTGCAGAGCACTATGCAAAAATCTTCTACAAACTCTACGGTCTTGAAACTGTCTCATTGCGTTACTTCAACGTGTATGGACCAAGACAACGCTTTGACCTTGACTGCGCCTACGGAGGCGTAATAACGATTTTCATAAACAGACTGCTGAGAAATATGTCTCCCGTAATATTTGGGGACGGAGAACAAACAAGAGACTTTATTTACATAAGCGATGTTGTCGAAGCAAATATGTTAGCACTAGACAGCAAAGATGCTGCTGCAGAAGTTTTCAATATAGGCACAGGCTTAGGTGTCAGTGTGAATCAAATTGCTGAAATACTCAAGAATATTATGAATAAGCATGAAGTGGCGAATATATATAAGGATCCACGACCGGCCGATGGTCGGCATGGTTATGCCAACATAAGCAAAGCCGCTAAGATTTTGGGTTTCACTCCAAGGACATCCATTACAGATGGTTTAGTGAAACTTACTGACTGGTACAAAAGTTTGCCCCAATTTCGAAGAAAGCATGGAAAAAAATGTATGTTGGAAAAGTAGATATCAAGCGATGTGCAGTAATCTCGCTATGAGATTTTGAGGTAGAAAGAATGAATAAAAGCCGTTCATTTATTGTATGCGCATTGCTGGCTTTATTTGCTCTAAGTTTGACCTTGATTGGTCAAAGCTTTGCCCAAATCCAAATGACGGAAAAAGAATCTAAAGGTTTACTGAGAATGCCTCTTGAAATGATTATCAGTCGTAGAACCTCAATTCGTAATTTCAGTTTAGCTGTCCCTGTAACATGGGAACTGGCTTCAGAAGTTCTTTGGGCTGCCTGTGGTTATTCTGGGGCGGGCAGGACTACGCCAACTTTGGCAGGGCATCCTATAATAGTTTATTATTGCAATCAAACAGCAACCTACAAATTTGTTCCAGAAACTCGTGATTTAATTCTCTGGAAAAAAGGCGACTTTAGAGAGCTTGGATGGGGCTATAGCGCCCCAGTGCAACTATACGTTGTGCTTGACACAGAAGCCTCTCCTGATATCATCTGGGGGAACGCCGAGTCAGGATTCGTTATTCAGAACATTTACCTCATGGCCAATGCTCTAAACCTCGGAACGGTTTGCCAATACGTAAGTGCTGATGGGCAAACTATTATTCATGAAGGGTTAGATTTGCCTGAGACCGAATTGGTTTTGTACAAAATGCCGTTAGGATTTCCTTCTCCTCCTTACAATGATTACAAACATCTGAATCTGACAGTTTGCCCTTCCTCACCAGAGCTAACTGAAATTCAAGAAAGTAATATGTCATTTGAGAAAGCTTTGGATTCAGTTTTTTCGTCAAATAACTGGAGCGAAGTCCCTATAACCAAAAAAGAACTCTCACAAATTCTTTGGGCAAGCTATGGGTACTCCTACTACGAAGATGCTTCAGTGGATCCTTCAAAGAGACATAGAACAGTTCCATCATCTCATTCTTCTTATCCCATGAAGATATTCGCAGCTAACTCTTCAGGAGTTTACCAGTACTTACCTGAACAGCATACTTTAACAACTATCGTAACTGGAGATAGGCTACAGAGCATCGCACAAGCTAGTGGCAACACCTGGGCATCTTCGGCTCCACTAATAATCGCAGTAGTCTACAACGGAAGCTCAAAACCTTCATTTGGGGAATATGTTGAAATCGGATTAATAACTCAAAATGTTTACTTGGAAAGCGCTGCTTGGGGTATACTAACTGATTGGGGTAAAGCGGACACGAATGAAAATGCTGTGCTAACCTCTTTAGGATTAAGTGGACAAGCAAATTTGCATCCACTTTCCATCATAACATTAGGCCACATTGCCGATGGTTCTCCGCCTGTGATTTCTAATCTCATACAGGAACCGGCGTCCCCTAATGTGCCTCCATATCAGAGCGTTGTAATTAAAGTCAACGTGACTGACGTAGGTTCCTCAGTGCGCAATGTAACCCTTACTTATAGTATAAACAACGGAGCGATATGGCTATCTTTAAATATGGTTGAGGTTGCGCTCTCCATTTATGAGGCAACGATTCCTGGGTATGCTAACGGCACATGGGTAAAGTACAAAATAATTGCGTACGACAATACTGGAAATCAAGCGATAGGCGACAGTCATGAATATTGCTATAGTTCCCAAGCTATACCGGAATTATTTAGCTGGGGTTCAATAATCTTCCTTATATGCATTATGACTTTAACTGTAATTGCAGCTAAACGTAGGCTCAAAAAGTCCTGCGCAAATGAGGCGTCAATTCTCGCGAGGGATTAGGTTTGTGTCATCAATTGTTAGGCATCGTATCGGGAAAGGATGCAAATTATCTTCTTGATGTTGAAGTATTTATCCGATGCCGAAAAGTCTTAATAATGTTTATGCAACAGTTTGTGCAAATAAAGCATTCAAAGTAATTTCTCAATTAATATTTGTACCTAAAAGCTATGCACAGATAAGTGCCTGCACATTTATTCCGCCGAAAGGTTTTTGTCAGGCATCCCCATCTAAGAACAATTCAACCTTAAAAGATGGTGCACATAATCATATGAACTCGGGACTCAAATACAACGAATTAGCCGAGGAAATCAGAACTTTGGGTCTGAGGAATGGCGCTGATTTAGTGGGCTTTGTCTCCGCTGAAATTATGGAGTTAGGTTCGCCAATAGGGCACAAACCTTCTGCCATGATGCCGCATGCTAAAAGCGTTATTGTATTGGCTTGCGGAAAAAAACTGAATGAAGACCGAACATACTTCTATAGGTGGGGACCGCACTATAGTCTAACATATATTCGTTTGAAAGATGAAGTCAAACAGAAAAGACAAGAAGCTCGTCGCTGCATCGAAAAGGTAAAGAACCTCTTAGTAGAGCGAAATTTTCGAGTAGCTACTGAGCCACATGGTTGGTCAGGTATTTTATCATTCAAAATGGCTTGTTATCTATCAGGTATAGGCGTGTTTGGAAGGGGTGATTTTCTCGTCAATCCGCAACTTGGCCCAATAAATGTTCTTGCTTGCGTTGTAACCGATGCTACTTTGAGTTGCGGCACTCCATTGGAAGTAGATGTCTGCAAAGATTGCCTTATATGCGTACAAGCTTGCAAATATGGTGCATTTAAGAAAGTACGCAACCATTTCAGGTGGGTTCCTGAAAAATGTCGATCATATGACCTGATCATGAACCCTGTGACTCTAAAATGGACCTATGGTCCCTGTAACTCTAAATGCGTTAATGCATGTCCTATCGGACGCTCTTCCAGTTAGCCCTTAAGTTCTCCTGCATATCGGAGGTTCAGGTGACCGCCAAACATGTTTATCATTATTTCTGCTAAGAGGACCCGATAAAGATGTTTCTGCCCTTCTTCGTCACTGACCAAAACAATGTCTTCGGATACAGCCTGAGTTGACACACGCTCCATCCATTCTCCAGCGTTTTGCGTCATAAGCTTTGCCAAATAGCTAACTTTAAGCCCTTCCCAGGTTAGATTGCCGTTCCTCCATTGTTCAAGATCGGATTGGTCGGGCACAACCACGTCGTTTCCGTGGTTCGCAATCACGTAATAGGGCTTCATTTTTCCTTTGTTCTCATCAAAAAATGATACTTTTGCTGTGTATAGCATCTTTATTCTCCATAGGATTCATCTTTTGGGATTGAGAAGCATGACCTTTCTGTCTCATGCAGACTTATCCATTATTAAATTATGTCGAGCATGGAATATATGCTTTATTAGAGAGAAAAAGAAGGTTCATATAATAGAATTATCAGAAAATTGCTGGAGAGGGACAGATACATGAATAGAAAGGTGATGTCGCTTTTTTTCTGCATAACACTGCTTTTTCTGCCAGCAATAGGTCGATTTGACGCAAAAGCAGGTTCAACGATAATAAAGGTTCCAGAAAATTATCCTACAATACAAGCTGCAATAAATCAAGCACAACCAGGAGATACCATTCAAGTTTCCTCTGGAACCTATTATGAAAATCTCTATATCAACAAAACCTTAACGCTCATAGGAGCCGAAAAGTCCAGCACCTTGATAGTTGGAACTGGACATGCAAACTCGGTTGTCCAAGTAAACTTCACCACAGTAAGCATCAGCGGGTTTACGATAACTAATGGGACATATGGAATAATGCTAGAAACATGCACTAAGAGCACAATAAAGGATAACAATATAAACGGCTATTCAGATGGACTATGGCTGTTCCATTCTGACAACAACACAATTACTGACAATTTGATTTTTAATTGCGGTTACTGTGGGCTCGTTCTTTGCGGTCACTCTAGCAGCAATATAGTCGAAGGTAATACAATAAGAGATAATAATCAAGGAATACGCTTGACAGGCGTGGCAAATCTAATTTATCATAATAACTTCGTAAACAACTCAAACCAGATAGTGATTGTGGATTCTTTCAAAAACACTTGGAACAACGACTTTGAGGGCAACTACTGGAGCAATTTGCTTGACAAAGACGAAAATCAAGATGGAATAAGAGATGTTCCTTACGTCATGGACGGTAACAACCAAGATAATTACCCTCTAATGGGGGTGTTTACTCAACTCCAAGTCACTAAAGATGGACAAAACTATTCCGTTACCATAATCAGTAACTCTACAATAACCAACTTGTACTTTGACAATTCAATATGCCTTGATGTCCTGGAACTGGCGAACAACAATACTGGGTTCTGTAGAATAACTCTCCTGCGTATTTTCTTAAATAGTGACGAAAAGATACACATAAATGGCTTACTACCCATAATCAGCAACGAATTGCCTACTTCGAATTCTACACACGTTTGCCTTTATTTTGCGTACATTCACCCAACTGCCATGACAGTTATAGCACCTGAAGCTCTGGTGCTGATCGGTATTGCAGTAATAATCTCTGTTGTAGTTGCAGTGATTGTGGCGAGAAAAGTCAGATCGGGTAGAAAATACATAAAATGAAATAATTCACACATTAAGATCCATTAAAAGGACGATTGAGAGCAGTTTTTGGTTCTTTTTACGCGTAAATTTATGGAACAATCATTTGTATATTTGAAAATTAGTTTTTGCAGCATTCAGTAGAAGGGTTTGCACAATTCGTCTTCGGTTACTTTTTGGTGTCTGATTCTTCTGACAACTACCTATAGATTATCAGAAAAATCGCAAAAAACTGCCAAAAATAGAATAACGCACACACCTATTTAGTAAAATGAAGCATTTGCTCAATTCATTTTTTATAGGTTTGCCTGCTGAATAGGTTGCTGAGTAGTCTGGGATTACGACCGTTTATACCATTGGTTTGGTGTCTTGCTGACGCCATGACCGATTATTGTTGGGATAGTCCCAGTACTTGATAGCGTTTTTCCCTCGGAGTTAACTGCACTCGATTTTGAGCGTTTTGCCTCTTCTCCGTGGGTTATCGGTGATTATTGCCACGGCACCGATGTCTCTGATGGCTTTAAATTTTCGCTTCGAGTTGTAGCCTGCGTCAGCCAGAATGTACTCTGCCTCCAAGTCCTCGATGAACTGGGGAAGAAACGGCGAGTCATAACAGTTACCCGTCGTCACTGTAGCATTCAAAGGCAAACCAGCTTGGTTTACGACTGCGTGCGCCTGCAGTGCAGCCTTTGAATGGGCCTCTGCTGGTGACGCCCCAGCGGGCTTTCATGTCATAGAGGTCAACCAGCGGCGTAGAATTAGCAATCAAGCGCGTCGTCGGCATCATCAGTTCAAGCATTTTCGCCATCTTCTTTAAGGTTTCTTCAAGCAGGTTCAGGTAACGCCGTCACCGCCGTCCAACCGTTGTCCTGTCAGGCACGCTGCACAGCCCTAAGGTTTTGGCGAGCAACCGCATGCTTTCTGAAGTGCGCCACTATGCGTGTATCGTTTTTCAATCCCCTTCAGCTTGGAGTAGACGAGAACCCTGAACGCTTTGAGCTACCCATATCCCGGGTTTCAGCGTCTTTTAGGCTCTGCTGAAACGACTGCCTTGTTGACGACAAGCCTGACCACTTCACAGGCTTCCATGAAAAAAAGCGCATCAACAGAACTTAAATTGTGCAACCCCTTCAGTAAAATAAATAAGCACATAAGACTGATATGAGTGTAGAGAGAATAGTATGAAGGCAATAAATACAACTATCATGATAGCGTTGCTTTTAGCCGTTCCACTCGTCCTTTCTTTGCCACCTAGTGAAGCCGCTGAAGAAACCCTTCTTTGGCAAGGTACAGCATATAGCGATACTGGTGCACCAGTTACAACTCCAACTTTGGAGTTTGGCCAATCATATCGTATTGTTGTTCATTACCGTTTCTGGTATAATCAAGCAGGCATGGTTCAAGCAGATGCCCAATATTACACAACTGACACTGCTGGTTCCAATATTACAAACTGGACTAACTATTTCCCAGCACCTGATGGGCACTCTTTTCTGCAAATTAACGGTGGAGATGTAAACTGGGGCCCCTTTAGCAATAGCGATATGAATCACACGTATTCAATTACTTACATTGGAACTGGGGCGCCGATTACTTTCCAAATAGTTGACTGGATTGACCACGATTACTCAAACAACTGGAGCCATCTCGACATCACCATCTATAGAGATACCTCAGCAGCTAAATTTCCAGTTGATTTCATGGCTGTCAACGGCGTGTTGTCTTCTGATTACTATACGTTGTATCCTTATGAGACTAATGCGGACTTGAAGATTGGCTTCAGCAAGTATGGCGAGTTGATTAACAGTGACGCTAATGTTGGCTTGGAGTACGGTGCGGTTGATCCTTTTGCGCCTCCTGCGGGTTCCGGCACGACGACTCAAGTTCCGAAGCGCATGTGGGTTCAAGGTTGGTTCTTGAACATAACCTATTATCATAGGACGTTGGGCTGGAGGAACGTTTGGGCTATGGCCATTCACAGCGACAGCGTTGTGTATGGTAACGACTGGATCCGTGTGGACTTTACTGA
>JAOZHV010000034.1 GCA_026014725.1 Candidatus Bathyarchaeota archaeon
AACCCTTCCAAACCGAAAGTGCCAGTCAGACCCAAAGTAGCTCGCATACCCGCTCACTTCTATATTTCACCAACATGAAGATTTAAGAACTTGCACTCCCCTCTAAAGAGCACAAAACTTCCTAATCTTATCCCTAAGCATGAATATAGGCTCCCAATCGATGTCCATCTTCCTAAGATCAACTACTATCAGGTCCTCTATCAAAGGATGAAGAAAATCATCAAGCTTCCTCTTAATTATAGTCGAATTCGCATGGGATTCAATCTCATAAATGACAAAGGTATCGAGATCAATTACATCACAAACGGCTTCATTTATCGGCTGCTCAGTCTTAAAATGGTGTCCAGCCTCTGTTAACAGATTGCAAATGACAAGCTTGGCGACTCTATGGCTGAATGACTCATTTGCAGCATGAAATTTGACTGCATCCATATCTCTAAGGCTAATCCCTAAAGTCTTCAATGCTCTCCAATTCTTTCTTATCAGTTGCTCTCGATTCATGCATTAATTTGACGCAGAAAGAATTTTTACTTTAATTGAGGAGAAGCTTTTCCGTTTATTCTGTTTTGAAACGGCACTGACACAACAAATAACAGTGCTAACTGTCTATTCTTGAAAGGAAATATTGGCAACACACATGTTCCTAACCTATTTTTAATCTCACCGTGAAATCTATCTCATGATTACGGAATCAAAAATCATCGCAAATCCTGAATTCCTGTCAAACTCCTATTTGCCTGAGCAGCTTTCATTCAGAGAGAAGGAAGAAGCTCTGCTTCTTGCCAATCTGAAGAATTTCACCAACACTTTGGTTACTGGCTCGTATGGTTCTGGCAAGACAACTCTGATAAGAAAAGTGTTCAGCAAGCTTAGAAATGAGAACTCTGCAGTCTATGTTGATTGTGGGGTTTATCAGACCACTTACAGCATTCTCAAGGAGATCATCCCCACTAGTCAACTCGTCTTCTACAGAAGCAACTACGAGCTTACTAAGGAGTTGCAGAAATTCCTAAAAAAGGGCAAGTTTGCGGTCTGCCTGGACAATTTCGGGTATATTAAAGACAAGGGCCTCATTGGCAGATTCATAAGTATGGGTATATGCGTTGTCCTCGTGACCGATAGCATTGAGGACTTTGAGTCACTTGCACAAAGCATCCGTTCTAACATGCTCAGCATAATAAAATTGCCAGACTACAGTTCAGAACAGGGATTCACAATATTGAAGAACAGAGCTGAAAAGGCGCTGACTAAGTGGAGTTACACTGATGCTGTACTCAGGAAAATTGCTGAGAAGTCTGTAGGAAATCTTGCATTTGCAATAAATGCGCTTAAAGTGGCTGCGTTGAAGGCAGAAAGCGAGGGCAAAAGAACGATTGAAGAAACGGATGTAGAGATAGAAAACGACTGCCCGACAAGATTGAGCGCGGACGAAAAGACGATAATGAAGATTATGGAGCAGTGGAAGAGCCTACCGGCTAGCAGGCTATATGAGTACTATCTTCAAAATGCAAGGTATCCGAAAGGAGCGAGGTCTTTCCGAAACTATATGGAAAGTCTGAATAGAAAGGGTTTCGTCAAGGCAATTGGTGAGAAAAGGGGACGGGTTTACGAAATTGGAGGTGGAGAAAATGTTCAAAGTCACGATAAAATGCAGGGATGAAGCGGAAAATCTTGCAAAGAGGCTGGATAGAGATTTTCAAATATTCAAAGTATGGGTATACGATGGCGCTGCCTACGCTTCGTTAGGTCTGAAATCAATATGCGACTTGGCTGAACTTAGAAAGCTAGCTGGTGAAGGTTTCAGATGCATCAAAATCGAGAAAATGAAGAAGCAGTGGAGGATATAGTCAATGTACTGTGTAAAGATTTGGATGACAAAGTTCTTGAGTAAATGCCTGAGTGGTTTCAACGAATCCTGAATGCCTGTCTTGAAGTGCTGTGTTAAATGAATCTATCGAATATTGATTGCTCAGACTTATTTACTTCTAGCACTGTTTCATGAAGATTATTCTAGAACCACGATATTTTAAGGAATGAATAACAATAAGAATAGGTGGTGCATTGATTCAAGCTGCAATTGCTTACAAAATGTCTAAAATCAAAGAAGCGTATCTGGAACTCAAGAAAGAAAAGGCTGGAAACTTTCCATGCGATACTGGCGCCATTACTTATTATTTTTCTGCAATTTTTCCGTTGCTATCCAAAAGACCCAGGACCAAATATTCTCCGCCACTGGGTTTAGTTATGACCCCTCACTCTTAGACAAAGTGCAAGATATGTGCTTTTGGGACATAGACATAATTGACCAATCAGAAAATCCAAGAAGATATGTGGGAGTAGGGAGAAGAAGCCGACCTCAAAGCGTTCATTCAGCAAAATGATTAGCGAAGAAAAAGGGGAACCGTATTTTCCGCGAATTTGGGTTGATAAAATCGAAGAGTCTTGGGAGGAAGCTAAGGGAGAATTTGCTTCTTTTGGGCGACGATACAGAAGGTTAAGAGACGCTTTTGTGGATGTGGAAGATAAAGTTAAGATTGGATGAGTAGTGCTAGTTGGGTTAGCAGAAGGTGTCAATAATCTTGCGAAGGGAAGTAAGACCCTTCAAGATGAAATGAGCAACGGAATTAAGGGCATCAGCGATAGGTATCACGTAATTTCAATTGGGTTATTTGCTGTCTTAGTATTCGTGCTGGCTACTGGAATTTTCGGTTTCTTGATATATCTAAATGTGTTGCTCCGTGCGCCTTCTACCTTTTTCTATTTCTTTGTTAGGGGTGTGCACAATTTAAAATGGTTTTGAGTATTGTTTTGTTATGGAAGCCTGTGAGGTTGTCAGGCTTGTCGTCAACAAAGCAATCGTATCTGCAGACCCCCGGAGGCGTGGAAATCCAGGTTACGGGCGCCTTAGAGCCTTGAGAGTGCTCGTCTACGCTAGACTGAAAGGATTGGAGAACGACACCCGCATAGTTGAACACCTCAAAAAACATGAGTTCGCAGCCAAGACACTGGGGTTACGTACCGTGCCAGATAGAACCACCGTTGGCAGGTGGTGGAGGCGCTACCTCAGCCTTCTTGAGGAGACCTTCGACAAGATAGCCGGCATGCTTCAACTCGTCGCGCCAGCCACTTTTCTAATAGTTGACTCAACGCCGCTTGTGGACCTCTACGACATGGAAGCAGGCTGGGGCTATACGAGCAGGGGAAAGTTTAGAGGCTTCAAGCTTCACGTAACCGTGAATCAGTTGGGGCTACCGTTGAAGGCGGTAGTTACGCCAGGTAACCGTTATGACTCACCGTTTCTTCCAGAGCTCATTGAGGATTTGGAGGCACAGTACGTTTTGGCTGACGCGGGCTACGACTCGAAAACAAATGACAGAGCAGTCAAAACCATCGATGCCGAGCCTGTTATTGCTTCCAATCCTAGGCGGGGTAAGCGCAGGAAGATCGAGCATGGAGAGTTGTTGAGAGCTAAGCGCTACTTGGTGGAGCAGTTTAACGGGCATGTCAAAGGCAACGTGTTGAAAGAATGCTGGATCAGGCCTAGAGGCTTGGTGAAGAAGACTGCGATGGTCACGGCTGGGCTCATAAGCATAGATGCAAGTGCCATGAAAGCAATGATCAAGGGCGAAACTAGCCTGAAAGCAGTAAGCCAGTACTGGGATTAACCCCTAATAAACTGAATGGTGCGGGTCAAGACTAGGAAATCTTGGTGATAGCCGGGTTAACCCCGTACTGCTCACTAACTCATTCAGCGGAGAAACTATAAAAAACGAATTGTGCACACCCCTATCTTTGTTTTTAGCGCCGTTTTTGCAACTTTGGTCGCCTATTCTATTATTCGAAGCGGGAAACAGAGAGCTTTGATGAAACACAGCCCCAAGAGAGACATTACGACTTCAGATAAAACTGAACCCTAATTTGATATGGTCTGCATAATTCAGGAATAAAGGAAAGCATTTGCGAGGCGTTCCAACAAGATGCTCAGTTGGTGTTTGCTACAGCTCTTAACAAGGAATTCAATACTTCAGGCTTCTCTACAAGCTCTGTTATAAGCCTGTCCGCTTTTTCTCTTGCCACATCTATTTGTACTGCTGTCCTAGCATCCAAACACAGTCCGCAGTTTATGCAAAACTTTGCATCGGGGGAATTTCTGCTTCTGCATCTTGGGCAGACCAAAGGCTTGAGCTCTTGCCCTGTCCTATCTTCAGTAACTTGCATTCCATTCAGCTTAAACAGTGCATTGTCAACATCCCTGCCTGAAAGATGAACATAAACTGAAGCCATATCCGACGCCTGCACCCACCCAAAATATTGTTTCATCTGCGCTTCCGTTAAGTAATTTGCCAGATGAGTAGCTCTAGAGTGCCTGAATAGATGCGGATGTACCCTTTTGCCTATTCCGCATTTTTCTGCGAGATTTCTCAGAGTATCCTTTGCTGTTGGGTAGGTTAGAACTGTATTGCGTCTCCTTGTCCCGATTGTCACCCACAAAGCCGCATCCGGATTTGATCGCAAGGGATGATTTTCAACCCATTGACTCAACTTCGGCGCAGAAAGAATCACCCTGACTCTTCTCTGACCTGTTTTACCATTAACAATAAGAACTGCACCAAAGCTGTCGAATTGGACGTGCTTCAGCTGCAGCGTGAGTAACTCGCCTATTCTGCAGCCAGACTCGTAGAGAACAAGTACAAATGCCTTGTCTCTCAGGTTATCTGCTGCATCTACCATTCTCATTATTTCCTCCGGTGACAGGATCTCTTCCGGCAGTTTGTTCCTCGTTTTGGCTGTCGATTTGATCCACCTGACCTCGTCCGGATAGCTCTCACTCTTTCTGAACCAACGAAAGAAGATCTTGAGCATAATCTTGTAGTCACGTTTTGTCCATTCTGAGTAGCCGTTCGATTCAATCCTTTGGACTATGTCAGCAACATCGTCCTTTGTCACTTCTTGAAAAGTAGTATCAAACCACTGTGCTATCCTAAAAAGTGTGTCAAGATACTTCACAATTCTGGCATTGCTAAGGCCATGTATAACGCATTCGCGATGAAAATCCAAAAGTGCCTTCTTGTTCCCCTCGCAAATGTTGGACGATACAATTCTATCCAAAATCCTGCTCTTCGCTCTGTCATAATTGTATATTGCATCTTTCAAGCTCACACAATCACTTTGCTCCTTGCTGGCTTAAGGGTTAGGGACATGTGATTGTGCCATAACGCCCAGGGCGGACGAAAAGACACGGTCACACATCTAACACATGTATAATCTCTTCCGTTTCCGTTATTTCGTGGAATTTACGGAATTATATCCATGTTTGATTTTGAAGTCATAAATTAATTTGTATACTTTATTACAGTTTTAGCCCAGAAGAAGTTTAGCTACAACCATTGGGGTAAGTACCAATTACTTTTCGAGAACAATAAAGAGACTTGTTCTCAGTTGTGGGATTAAGTATGTTACTATTCTATAAAAGATATTTCTGTTCCAATATGCAGTAAACAGTTCGATTTTTCTTATTTTAAATTTAGTCCTTCCAACAAGGTTCTTGAAATTTTTGATGCCCCATGAGTACAAGTGGGTATGTCTCCTCTCTGGTTTTTGAGAGTATAGGAAATGTTGCAATCCTGTCATGTTGGGAGTAGTTATTATTAGAACGCCTTTTTGCTTGAGTATTCTAAAACATTCTTTTAGAAAAGCGAGAGGGTTTTCGAGATGCTCTATGACTTCTCCTGCCACTATGTTTTCGGCATAGTTTGAGGGGAATGGGTACGGCATCTTGTCTAAGTTATGGACAACATCCACGTTTTCATTCTTCGAAATATCAACACCGATGACTTCTATATCAGGATTTTGTAGCAGGAATTTGTGCAGGTTACCATCAGCAGAGCCAAAATCAAGCGTCAGTCCTGAATTGAGATTTTCACAAATCATTCGGAATCGTTTCTCTTGAGGATTAAAAATTGTGACCAAAAGCTTTTCACCATATTATAATAATATTCGATAGTATTAGAATAGGTTAGAGTGTTTATTACAGGAAAAACTGGCAATGAACAAGTATAACCTATTTATTCTTACTGAATCCCAAAAAATCTAATGCATGCCAGCCGAGATTATTGCCGATCCAGAAGTTTTGGAAGAGGATTACATTCCACAGAGTGTTCCATGCAGAGATGTGCAGAGGGCGGAACTTGTTGATTGCTTATCGCCTTTCAAGAAGAGAATTAAACCCTGTGACTGTTTGTGTCATGGGCAATCTGGAACTGGTAAAACTACTCTTGTAAAGTATGTGCTTGAGCAAATTGAGGAGAATACAATTGCACGAGCATTCTATGTGAATTGCTGGGAGAACAGGACACTGAGCACGGTACTTGACAAGCTACTTGAGCAAGCTGATCTTATAGTGTCAGAGGTTGGCTATACCGCAAAAGTGGCAAGGTTAAAAGAGAGAATTGGAGGAAAGGTTTGTATTATTGCTCTTGACGAAGTGGATAAGATTGGTAGGAAAGAGCTGGATGATATTCTTTATATTCTGAAAGATCTCGGCAAAGTTGGCATTGTGTGCATTTCCAATACGAGACGATATGTGCTTACTCTTGATCCCAGAATAATGTCAAGACTAAACTTAAGGTCAATCAACTTTCCTAAATACTCGGATGCTGAATTGCTGGCTATCCTTAAGTATAGAGTTGAGGATTGTCGTGCTCTTTACCCCAAAACTTGCTCCGAGGAATTATTGAAGAAAATAGCTGATTTGGCAGCTGGAGATGCGAGGATAGCAATACAGACTCTAAGAGGCGCAGCATGCAATGCTGAACGCGCAAACAAATCCAGGATTACATATGAAGATGTGGGCAGAGGGTTTGAAGAAGTTAAAGAGATTAAGAAGAAATATGATCTTGAAGCGTTGACCCCGCACCATAGGCTAATTCTGACTATTCTGAAGGAGCATGGAGAAATATCTTCAACTGAATTTCACGGTCTCTACAAAAAAGAGGCAGATAAGCAAGGGTTGAAGGCCAAGTCGCAGAGGAGCTTCAACAAGTATATTGCTGATCTGATTAAGTTGAATCGTATTGAAGTTGATAGGGCTAAAATGCGAGGTAATGTAAGATTATTTCGCTGTGTTTGAGTTATTCCGTGAGCGTTGGCACTTCTAAACTCAGGAACCTTCCATAAAATTAGAAAGGGAAAGAGGATTGAGCTTGTTTCAGGTTATTATATGACTCTTGAATATTTGTTACAGATTCGCTTGAAATGCTTCTGTCTCATTGAACACAAAGTCAAACCATATTCATGCTTAGGGATAAGATTAGGAAGTTTTGTGCTCTTTAGAGGGGAGTGCAAGTTCTTAAATCTTCATGTTGGTGAAATATAGAAGTGAGCGGGTATGCGAGCTACTTTGGGTCTGACTGGCACTTTCGGTTTGGAAGGGTT
>JAOZHV010000035.1 GCA_026014725.1 Candidatus Bathyarchaeota archaeon
GAAGCTTTGCGCAAAGTGGATTTCGTGGCAATCTCAATAGACAGCTTGGACGCAGCGAAAAACGATTACATAAAAGGCGTTGATGGTTCGTGGAAGAAAGCGGTGGAAACCGTGGAAACCCTGCACAAGGAGGGCATAAAAGTCGCGGTCACACCCACAATTTCGCAGCTGAACCTCTACGAGATTCTGGATATCACAAACCATTTTTCTCAGAAAGGAATCCCACTGTGGTACTGCCTTTACTCGTTCGACCTTTCGGTAGACGCAAACCAGCTTTTCAGAATCGGCAAAGCAAACGACGAATTCATAATAAAAGACAAGCAGGCAATGGTTAAACTGTGCGACGCGCTTATCGAGATGAAAAAGAAAAACGACAAAATCCTCATGACCACCCGACTGCTAAAGGCGCTTAGAAGCCTCTACGCAGAGGACAAGCGAACATGGAGTTGCCGAGCACTCCAAAACTTCTTCATAATAGACCACTTGGGCAGAATCGCGGGGTGCCACAGCCACAACTTTGCAGGCTCAGTGTTTGATCTGCCAAAAACTTGGAACAGCGAGAAATTCAGCGCCCTCAGGAAAACTTACCGAGAATGCAGCCAATGCACGTATCTGTGCTACATTTTCTACTCGCTACACGGCAGCCCTTACGGAAACCTGCTACTGGCTAAAGACCAATGGAAAAACGCACGCCTATTGCTAAATAAGAAAGATGCCAAACCTGAGATAGGTAAATGAGAATAATTCATTCGTATTTTCAGCTGCGAATTCTATGAGTGAAAGGTTTGCTGAGGGCTCTGAGCTGGCGAAACTATAGGAGAAAAAGAGAGAAATGCAACCTCTCGAAACAACAGCTACTGCTGCTACTGCAATTGCCATTGCTTTTCCGCTCGGAGTCCTTTTCAGCCCCATTTTTTCTCCATTGCATGTGATTCTTGCTTATGGAAGACTAAAAAAGGGGAAATTTAGTTTGGTTTTGCCGCATGGCTACTTTTTCCTTAGTATTAACAAGCCAACTATAGCGACTGCAATTATTATCGCGATTACTCCGCCAATAATGGTCCACGTTGGGTCAATTGGTTGCGGATATTCAGGTGGTTGTGTTGCTGGTGGCGCTTCGTCAACGTTAATGGCTGTTTCAGCGTACGAGCTGTAGTAGGATTTGGAGCCTGCAAATGTGGCTATGATGGTGTATTCGCCTGGAACTTCGGGAACAAACGCCTTCTTGAATAAGCCGCTGGCGTCGCTGGTGACAGTGCCTATATGGACAAAGTTGCCGTTTGGATCAAGAGCATCCAACGTTATTTCAACACCCGTTGCATTTGTAGGCATTGCCTGTTGCTGGTATAGGTATTCCATCCACGCACTCATGCTATCGTCAGCTATCGCTGGAGTACCAGCGGCGGGGATGCCGAGGCAAGTTTCTCCTGGAGACTGATCAGTTATGGTACCTTCTACTAGTACGCTGCCGCCATATACTGAAACTTTAGGTGAAGCGGAAACTGTTGTAGCTGATAATCCTTTGCCGTAGGCGTAAATCTGGTTGTCATAGCAATTAAACGAGACAAATACGCCGTCTGCTGCAGGGAAACTGTTGCATTGAGTACCACCAAAGTCCAATGTGCTCCATAGTTCCTCTCCCGAAGTAGCGTTTATGCAGTAAAGCTTGGCGCCCTTGAAAAAGGGCGGAGTGTAATCGTGGCTTGACGCAATGTAAAGCTTGTTGTCCGCAAGAGTTGCAGGAGTGGTTGGCCAGAAAGGCCATGAACCGTAGGGTGTCTCTCCCATAGCACTCCCAGCGTTCCAATTCCACTTGAGATCCCCTGTAGTGATATCATAACAGTACACTTCTCCGCCAAGAGTCCATGTGTAAAGGCTGCCGTAACCAATAACTCCCTGTGCAGCAGTGTAACCACCATAAGCGCCGTAATATCCCCAAGCATTGTCGTAGGGTTTAGTTGGACCCCATAGTTTTGCTCCTGTTTTGATGCTGTAGCCAGACCATGTCATCGACTGCTGTGTGAATTCAGTGAAGACACCTTTTCCAGCAGGACCAAGAAACACGTTTGTCCATGGGGGCAGCGTTCGGTTTACTGGACCCCACAATAAATGCCCATCAACTGCGCTGTAGCCTACGTCAATCCGATAGCCTGGTTGAGACCCACCGGGGATACCCATGAAACCAGATTGATAAGTCACAAATACTGCATCATCAGAAATGGCGCCGATACTTGGAGAAAACGCTATAGGTACGCCTGAAATGTTGGTAGGTACTGGTATGCTCCATTCGATTCCACCTTTCCAGTCAATGGTCGCTCCTTGAGGAGGTCGCCAAGTTTCTCTGGGACTATAACCTGCACCCAAGTATGGGGTGCCTGCAGCGATACACTTGCTTGCGTTCCACATAATCAAGTTGCCTCCGGCAATGGTGTAACTTAGAATTTCTCCATTGGGACCTTCCGCGAGTTTCTGAGAAGTCGCACCACTAGTCACACCAGTTACAAGAGAGACATTGGCAATGTTCAGTATCCATTGACCAGTCATGGCGTCATACATCGACCACGTAGTACCACTGGCAGTAAATAGGTATGCGTGTGCTCCGTACTGGTTCCCTGTTTGGAAGTTGTACACCATGCCGCATTTCAGTGATCCAGAAACATTTGCAGTCCATCGTGTTCGCCCTGTACGCAGGTCTACCGCAGTCAATGGTCCTGGATTGCTTGTAGACCCGGGATACGAAGTGTAGTAAAGAATACCGTAAAGGACTACTGGTGCAAATTTGGCTTCGTATGCTGTTCCTGTGGCATACACACTTGTGTCAGTCGCGCCAAACTCTCCTCCAATCTGGCCTCCAAAGGCAAGAGGTTTCGTCCATAACACATGAGCACTTTCTGGAGCTGTCGTGTAGGGATTGAAGTTTCCGTTAGAATCGTACACCCCACTAGTAGCAAATGCTCCAGTTCCAAGTCCAAGCCAGTTTCCTCCGATAGAGTACCATTCGCGGTTCATTGAATTTATGGGGCGCTGCCAGTAATCTGTAGGAAGTGGAGATGCCTGATAAGATGATTCTATTGGTTCCTCTTGGACAGTGATTTCAACGATGTTGCTGGTACTGGCGGTGTATGTATCGTTGATAAAATCAAGGTTTTGAAGCATGCCATACGGGTAGGGATTCTCCAATGCTACGGTTTGACCAGGAAAGTGGCCAACGAACTTGTAGGTGCCGACTTGGGTCGGAACGTATTGTGTCCATGCGCCTCCTGTAGCAGCGGAACTCAATGGTCCTAGGATTTCAGTGTTTCCGTCAGGTTTTGTAACTGTTACAGTCATGTTATGCCACATCATACCCCAATCACCTTGTGCTGTTGGCGGTACTTTGTCAAGCCAGAAGGTGATGTAGACAGTTTGATCGACTCCTACGGGGTTGGGTGAAACACTAAGAAAGGCGTAGGTAGGAATGGTCCATGCGGGAGTATGTGCATTAGCGATAGGCAAAGCAAAGAGAGTGATAGCGATAGTTAACACCAGAAACATTGATGTCGCGAAAGCTTTTGTTTTGTTTTTTGCAAAGTTCATTTTTCCATTTTTCTCCTTAATTTTATGGTAAGCACAGCGCAATTTGAGTTTATAAAAAATGGTGAGGATGCAGCATCCTCACAGAAATGCGAAAAATTAAATGTGATTGTGGAGAATATGCCTAAAGCGGGAGGGAGCAATACATTACGTTCAAAGATGAGGACCTACACGTATTCACCGCGCTGGGCTTATCTATACGGCTGGCCCAAGTTTACTTAGCCAACGCCCAATTGGGACAAACAACAATCAGGACAATCGCAGACAAGTTGGAGATAGATCGAGCAGAAGTCAACCGAGCATTAACAAGACTGGAAAGAATGGGCTTAACCCAAAGATACATAACAAACCCCGTCACTTTTAAGACCACCTCAATAGCCGAAGCGATCTCAATCTTGCTGCAGCAAGACGTCGAAAAACACAACAAAATCCGAGACGAGGCTGAAGAATTTATAAGAAAACTGGGAAAGCAAAACAACGAAAAATTAGCCCGAAACGACAGCCGATATCAACTAACAATAGGATTTAAATCTGAAAGATACAAAATTTCGAAAGAGGTAGCAGAATTACACACAAGCATGGACTGCATTTCCAATTGGGAAGGTTTGCTTTTTTTTTTTTCTGATAGAATTGAAGGTGTCCAAGAAGCCTTAGAAAGAGGCGTGAAAATGCGATTCATTACGCAGCTACCTGAGGGCGATGAAATTCCTCAAATAATCCAAACCCTCACAAAAAAGGGCTCCTTCGAAATAAAATTCGCTTCAACATTCCCGAAAGGAGGCATAAGCATACTTGACGGAAAAAGAGTTCACCTTATTAGTCTACCTGCAGAAGTCGGACCAAACCGACTTGAAATTCTACGGTTAGACAATCAGGATTTAGTATCGTTAGCACAAGATTACTTTGACTTGAAATGGCAAGCAGCAACAACACCCTGCTGGAAAAAAATAAAAACGTAACCTAACTGGTTTGCCGAGGATTCTGAGCGGGCGCAAAATAGGAGAAAAGAAAAAATGCAAACTCTCGAAGCAACAGCCGCTACTGCCGTTACTGCTTTGCTGTTCCGCTTGCAGTTCGTTTCAGCTCCTCTTCTTTCCGCCGCAGAGAAAACGCGCTTTGTCTGCAAAATAATAAAGAACGCTAAACCTCCAAGTTTGGCAAAAACGCAATGACTTTAGCAAGCGGATGGATGGTTGCGCCGTCGAGCTTTTGCTCGCCTTCAATGTCTACTATTGATTTAACAAGCAGCATGTGCAACGGAGCCTCAGAGACCTTGTCCATTATCCGTCGCGGCCCGTGATCCCTCGGGCGCTTCAGTTCAAGAAGAGCAGGCAGCAACATAATCAAGATAAGCAATGGTATCCCAAACGCCAACAAGGCACTTATCGAAGCCAGATCAGCAGCCATAGCGACCTTTTGAGCATATGAACTACTTCATGATATAACCATTTCCATTGCCTAAATGCGAAGTCTTAACCCAAATGTTACGGTTCTTTCGGAAGATTTTGGACGCAAGCAAAT
>JAOZHV010000036.1 GCA_026014725.1 Candidatus Bathyarchaeota archaeon
GGTGGTGGATGAAGTGCTGCACCCAAGCAAAATTCGCATTACCCACAGGCGGGACGCCGAATTGCCAGCGGGCGTCTTCACGCAGCATCTCACCCTTCCAATCCGAATCATTAAATGGCGGGTTGGCGAGTAGGTAGTCGGCTTTTAGGTCTGGGTGGGCATCGTGTAGGAAGCTGCCTTCGTTGTTCCAGACGACGAATTTGGAGTCTATGTGGCGTATGGCAAGGTTCATTTTGCAGAGGCGCCAAGTGGTCTGGTTGGATTCCTGCCCGTAGATGCTCAGGTCCTCCCGCCGCAGCCGCTCCCCATTGGTTGAGGGCGGTTTGGTGTCTCGGTGGGCTTCCACGAATTTTTCGCTCTGCACAAACATGCCGCCGCTACCACAGCAAGGGTCAAACACGCGGCCACGGAAAGGCTCAATCATAGCCACAAGCAAACGCACAATACTCTGAGGCGTGTAGAACTGCCCTCCCTTTTTGCCCTCAGCATCTGCAAACTGTCCGAGGAAATACTCGTAGACTCTGCCCAAGATGTCTTTGCTGCGGCTTTCTCGGTCGCCCAGCCCGATGGTGCCGATTAAGTCGATAAGTTCACCTAGCCGCTGCTTATCCAACCCCTCCCGCGCATAATTCTTCGGCAAAACCCCTTTCAGCTGGGGGTTGTCGCGTTCGATGGCGTCCATGGCTTCGTCAACAATTTTTCCGATGGTGGGTTGCTTGGCGTTTTTCTGCAGGTAGCTCCAGCGGCTGTTGGGTGGTACCCAAAACGCGTTGCGGGCTTTGTATTCATCGATGTCTTCTGCGTCGGCCAAGGGGTCCTTTTTTAGTTCAGTGTAGACTTCTGTGAAGGCGTCAGAGATGTATTTGAGGAATATTAGGCCGAGGACTACGTGTTTGTATTCGGCGGCGTCCATGTTGTTGCGGAGTTTGTCGGCTGCCATCCAGAGTTTCTGCTCAAAACCCAAATTAGCCCCATTACCGTTTGGTCTACCATTTGAAGTCTGTTGCTTAGCCAACCCCATCCTCTCACGTAAGTTTACGGTTATTTATGCGTACATAACAAATAAGACTTTACCGCTTACTTTTTTGGCTCTGAGCATTGAACACCTTTTTGACGATATAGACCTCACGAGTTTTAACTTCAAACCTATTCGGTTTTGTCTATGAAAAGTGTCGGTTCATAAATCCAATCGTTTAGCTGGCGACGATAAGTGTAGGATCCCTCTATCCTGTATGGGCTTCCATCAGGAACATCTCTATCAAATATAGTTACTAAAAATGAAAGCGACAGTTCTTCATTACTATCTACACATTCAGAAGGAACACTGAAACAGCCATTGCCAAATCCTCCCCCAGGTCTAGCAAGGATTAACCTTTTTCCGTTGTAATATCCCTTGAGATCGTTAATTAACCCCAGATTGCGTCCTCCTAAAACTACCCAAACCTTCAACCTAATGCCTAGTTGATAAGCGCTCAGATTAACTAAATTTGTGGTAACGGTGGGCAGAGTGACTTTTGAAGAGTGTCTTTGCTGAGTTATCTCAAACCTAACTTTCGGCGGAGGATTCCATCCTGTTGATCTAGACATTATATTCTGGGACCAACGCCAAATGCCATTTACCTGTTCCAGTTTCCCCGCTTTCTTCAACTTAGCGCCATATCTGTAAAATTGGCTTCTGGAAACCGAGTAACCCCTCTGCTCCAATTTAAGCCTCAAGTCCTTTGCTCTAATTGGGCTATACTGCATGAGACAAGTCTCAATCACAGTTTCAATATCCATGCTTTTTCCATGACCCAAGATGACACACAGTCGTGATTTAGGACAATGTCCTAATAATGATTATCCAAAAAAGAGGCACTGAAAATGAAAAAACAAAACCTGCGAATAACCATTCGCATCGAAAGAGGGCTGAGACAGCAAATCAATAAAGCTCTAAAAGAGGGCAGAGCTGGGAGCATCTCAGCGTTAGTCAGAAAATCGATAGCATTTTTCTTAAAGGAGGGCAAAAATGATGCCGCAGAGTGAAAGAGCAACTGTCCTAAAAGAAATCGTACGTTGGCTGGTTGCACAAGAGAAAGGAGCTACAATTCAGGCATTACGTCACCACATCAAATGGGAGATTACCGAGGGCGGCGCTACAGATGCAACCATAAAGAAATATATACAGGATTTAGACGAAGCCAAAGTGCTAGAATATGCTGCTCCATTTTGGCGTGTAACCGAATTTGGTAAAACCTGGCTTGAGCGGCACTGCCTATGACCTCCGCCGGGACCGCAAACACAGATGACTATACGAAAATTGGTTACAGAACTCACCCTATCTCTACAACTAAATCTACATACATATAGGCGCTGTCTGCATGTACAAAGCCCTCGTTATTTCCCCCAATGAACGCACCTCTGATTTGGGCGACCTGCTAGCTATTGCCCGCTCAGAAGCTTGCCGACGGGAGCATACGTCAGTGAACCCGCCTGTGAAAGTGTTAGTGTTTGTAGCAGAACTCGGCGTGTACGTTGCGGTATACCAAGCCATAGACCAACCTGAAAACAACAAACCGAAAAACAACATGGAAAACTAACCGAGAGGCGGGAGGGAATGGCTGGACTTACACCACAAAACAGTATATTTGGCAACAAAGCCGAAACAGAAAGTAAGTCGTCCCCCAAGCGAGACGTCGGCTCCAGCCCCCTATGCCCACGGTGCCACTCAAAAAAAGTCTGGCGTGCCTCTAAACGCTTTACAGCGGATGGTTTCGATATTCAGCGATGGCTCTGCAGAGACTGCAAAAGGCGCTTCTCAGACCCAAACGACATAAAAAGAGCCAAACAAGCCGCTAAAGCCGTTGAAACAATTGATACGCAGTCATTAAAAAGCAAAGCTGCCATAGTATCTAATCGCCAAATATGCGTCACGGAGACGAAAAATTTGGATGCAGAACAACCAACAACAGAAGTTCTGCGTAGAAACAATGAAATTGGCGAAGTCAAAGGAAAAATCATAGAATACGCTTGGTGGCTCAAAAAAGACGGCAAAAGCGACTCGACGATCAGAGGCAGAACAAAGATACTACAGATACTGACCAAAAGAGGCGCTAACCTCTACGACCCCGAAAGCATCAAAGACGCAATCGCAAGACAGCCTTGGAGCAACGGAAGAAAAAACAACGCAGTAGACGCCTACTCCTCATACCTCAAGATGGTAGGCGGACAATGGCAAGCACCACTTTACCAGACAATACGCAAGCTACCCTTCATCCCAAAAGAAACAGAAATCGACCAACTCATCGCAGGATGCAGTCTACGAATGGCAACCTTCCTTCAACTACTTAAAGAGACAGGTGCAAGATGCGGAGAAATCTGGTGGCTCAACTGGTCAGACATAGACTTCGAAAGCAAAGTCGTAAACATAACACCAGAAAAAAACAGCAACCCCAGAGTCACACACCTCAGCAACAAACTCATCGAAATGCTCGAACACCTACCCAAAAACTACGGCGACAGAGTCTTCTCGCATCCACACATGCTAATCGACAACCACACCGTAACGTTTCAGCGACAAAGAAAACGCATAGCCCACAAACTAAGCAACCCACGACTACTAAAAATCCACTTCCACACCTTCCGATATTGGAAAGGCACTATGCTCTATCACGAAACCAAAGACATGTACTACGTCATGACGCGCTTAGGACACAAGAACATCAAGAATACTTTGCTCTACGTCCAACTTGAAGAAGCGCTATTCCAAGGCGAAACCAGCTACATCTCAAAAGTCGCAAAATCGGAAAAGGAAATCTGCAGCTTAGTTGAAGCAGGCTTTGAATACGTCACAGAGTTCGAGGGCTCAAAAATCTTTAGGAAAAGAAAGCTCTAGCCGAGAAAACGTCGCCAGCGGGACCCTAGGCCTGTTTATTTATATATGGTGCAGGGGGTGGGATTCGAACCCACGAACGCCTACGCGATAGGGTCCTAAGCCCTACTCCGTTGACCTGGCTTGGAGACCCCTGCATAGCGGTATTCAAAGAAAAATAACGTCCTGCCTAATATTTATTTA
>JAOZHV010000037.1 GCA_026014725.1 Candidatus Bathyarchaeota archaeon
AGGTGGCACAGATGGCACAGGTCAGATACCCCAGCGTAAAATCGGTGAATCATTAATTTTAGACGGGTATAGTACACGTGTGCCAAGTGTGCCATGTGTGCCAGATAATCAACCCTTGGTTTTAGCTAAAGACTGCGTTCACTTTCATAAAGCAAGTTGCATGCATCCTAACCCGAATTGTTTAACGCCGCTGTTTAATTGTCCAGATACGTGCCGCGGCTTTAAGCCATACGGAGAGGTTGATGCTGCGTGACTTTTGTGAAAGCTGGGTATTTGATGTTGGCGGGTGGCGGCAAATCGCTGAAAATTCAGTTGCGGGGCGGTGAGGTGTTGTTTGTTGCTGTTGCGGATGTGCAGCGTGCACTTAGGGAGCCAAAATTCGCGGCTGTCATAGTAAAAATGCAGGGAGAGCGTTGAACATGGTGGAAGCTGCTGCCTTAACACAGTGTCCGCAGTGTGGATGTGCGCGTCTTTTCAAAGATGGTTTACGTTATTTGGCGGATGGCAGCAGCGTACAGCGCTGGTTGTGCCGAGAATGCGGTTACAGGTTTTCAGAGGCTTCCACGTACACACGTGGTAAAGGCTTAAATACGGTTTTCCGAGAAAATAGGAATCGCCAAATAAGCGCTCTCTTAGAGGATGCGAAAAATTTGGATACTGCAACCGAAACCAAGACGGTTGCGGGAGAACCACAACAATTTGACGCCAAAGGCAAAATCCTAAGCTACCTATTCCACATGAAAAAACAAGGACTCAGCGAAACAACCATAACCAACACCAACAACAAACTAACCCAACTCTCAAAACTATGCAACATAAACGACCCAGAAGCCGTGAAAGAAGCACTCAGCAAAAAAGCCATAAAACCAAACAGCAAAGCCGCATACGTAGTTGCCTACAATGGCTTCCTAAAGTGGCAAGGCAAAACATGGGAAGCGCCGAGATACCAATTCGTTCAACCAATACCCTTCATACCACTTGAATGCGAAATAGACGCTTTAATCGCTGGAACAGGAAAAACCACTTCCGCCGTGCTGTTGCTGCTCAAAGAAACAGGCATGCGCATCGGTGAAGCGTTGCGGCTTGAATGGACAGACATAAACACAGAAAACAACACGATAACGCTTAACAAGACAGAGAAGCATGGCAGACCAAGAATGTTCAAAGTTTCAGCAAGACTAATCGGCGTGTTGGAAGCGTTGCCTAAGAAAAGTGAAAAAGTATTCGGCGGCGCTGACGTGAGAAACAAGATACGGCTACTCAAGCAGCAACGGACATTCTTAGCCAAGAAACTTAACAACCCGAGACTGGAAAAAATCACCTACCACACGATAAGACACTGGAAAGGCACTATGGAATACCACAAGACACACGACCCCGACCACGTGAAGCGGCTACTCGGACACCGCAATCTCCAAAGCACCGAGATATACATCAACATGGAGCAGGCTTGTTTCAGCGAAAGCGACCAGCAATACCACGTTAAACTTGCCAAAACCATAGATGAAGCATGTAAACTGTTGGAAGTTGGGTTTGAGTTTGTATGCGACATGGATGGTGCAAAACTGTTTAGGAAGCGGAAATGATGGAGAAACCGACACATATTCGTGAAAATCAGCAACTATTTATTAATACAGTTAGTATGCAATAGTTAGGCTTGTTAACGGAGCACAGGATAATGAAAGCCATAATAATTCAGTTTCCCTTCGGTTTCGCGGCATTTACTGAAGAAGGAAAACTTGCTGCCCAAACTTTATTCGCGAA
>JAOZHV010000038.1 GCA_026014725.1 Candidatus Bathyarchaeota archaeon
CAAAGAATGTCTCGCCATCTTTATTGATTGTAGCTTCTGTCATTCGAGTTTTTGGGTCAAAGGGTACAAATGCTGTCTGAGAATAACCATCAAATGGGATGTCCGCTTGGGCTGTAGCAGTCAAAAATGCGATGTCGATTGGGTCTAGATTGGCTTCATTCGATGCAAGTGCGCCATAGAGTAAAACATCCTTTTTGCTGAATCCATTGAGGGGTATTTCTTCCTCGACAAAGAGTTTGTTCATTGTTAGAGTGCCTGTCTTATCTGCGCAAAGTACATCCATGGTGGCGGCATCTTCGCTTGCGCTGAGCCTTGTGACTAATACGCCCTGTTTTGCTAGTACCGCTGAGCCTAATGCCATGTTTATGGTAAACATTGTTGGCATCGCCACTGGAACAGAGGCTATGAGTAACACGCCAGCAAGGGGCAGCAATACGGCGAGATCGAATCCCGTCAATACAGCGTATACAAAGACGATTAGTAAAGATGCGAGGACTATTATGGCGAGTTGACGTGCAACTTTTACTGTGACTTCTTCCATATGCAGTTTGGGTTTTGCGAGGTCAAGCAGGGAGATAGTTCTTCCAAAATAGGTCTTGGTCCCCGTGGCATCAACTACTCCAGTAGCTTCCCCACGTTTCACAGCTGAACCAGAATACGCTATTTCTGAAGGTGACTTATCGACGATACCAGATTCACCGGTAAGCACCGACTGGTCTAGACCAATTGAACCATCCACTATTTTTACATCGGCTGGCAGCAGGTCGCCGATTCTTACTCTAACAAGGTCTCCTGGGACAAGCTCCCTAGCTTGAACGATGGACCATTTTCCATCTCGTTTTACTCGGCTTTGGATTCTTAGTCTTTGCTTGAGTTTAGCCATCGCTGCTTTGGCTCTGCCTTCTCGCCAAAGAGACATTCCTGCGTTGAAGAAAAGTAGAAAGACTATGACAAG
The DNA here is from genome assembly GCA_026014725.1 of Candidatus Bathyarchaeota archaeon. Lineage (NCBI taxonomy): Archaea > Thermoproteati > Candidatus Bathyarchaeota > Candidatus Bathyarchaeota archaeon. The sequence goes on from JAOZHV010000038.1 coordinate 956, forward strand.
CGCCTGTGGATACTTGCCCAGTATCAAAGTGACAATGGCTGTGGCTTCAAGCATCCAAGGCACAATGCCCCAAAAACGTTTTCCCAACCTTGAGAGAAAGCTTACTTTTTTCTCGGGGACTTCATTATATCCGAAAGTTGCTAATCTTTCCTTAACTTCCTGATTATTCAGTCCTGTTTCTAAATTTGTTGCTTGGAGCTCTTTTTGTTCTTTTTCCATTTCTCTCACTTCATGGGCTGGTTAAGTTTGGGGTTGAAATTGTTTCTAAACAAAAAGGGATTTGACTATATGGATTAAGTACCTCAGATTGGGATTAGGCTTTTGCTTTTTTTAGTTCATCGATTATCTTCTGGGTTTCCTCTTCTGATGGATGCGTAATGGCGCCAACAGGACAGACATCTTCGCAACCTCTACAGAATACAATGCACCTGTTTGGATTTACTACAGTTCTCTTTTGGCCATCTTTTTCTTCAATTCTAAAGGCGCCTACATGGCAATAATCGACGCATTTTCCACAGGTAACACATTTATCGTAGTCTATCTTTGGGTTCCAAGGTATCTTTTCACGAGGAACACCTTCATACGTTTCTTCAGCCATGCTGTGTCACTTTCTTTTAGGAGCAATAGGGATTATCACAATATTTAAATATTGTTATCAACTCGTTTGCTAACAGATGGAAAAAGCAAAGGATGGTCTGACAATGAAAAATCCCTGCAGAAAGATTATTTTTTACTTAGCGAATCACGAATTAAACAGTTTTCAAGAAATCGGCGAAACTCAACTAAGGAGGGGCGAGTGATGGCAGGTTCTCTGCCTAGAAAAGTAACCGTAATAGCTACCATCGCAATTATCTTGGTCGGAGGCTTCATAGCATACTACTACTTGACGCTTCCCACCCAAAACAGCAATGATGAGATTCCATATCAAACGCGTTTAAACAATGGGGATTATGTTAAGTATATCGAGAGATCATTTGTAAATGGCACAAAGACGTTAGAGTATCCCATAAGTTGGGAGACTAGTGAGGGCACAACCAATGGATCAGACTGTTTTATAATGAAAGTAACAGCTAATGTTGATGCAAACACTACTACCCTAATCTACTGGTATATGAACAAAACAACAAATGACTGCATATCAATGAAGACCCAGACATTTGTAAACGGTAATTTAACCTCCGAATCTGCTACTGAGTATGGTTATGCCGCCTTCGTAGTCGACCCTAACACTATTGTTGGCCAGGAGACAATAACTGTTCTAGCTGGAACATTTAACTGTTATAAGTCTGTGGTCAGGGACGACACTGCAGGCACAGTAACGAACCTTTGGTACAACTCAGGTGTCCCGATATCAGGGTTGGTAAAATATGAAACATACGATTCCAACAACCAATTGGTA
>JAOZHV010000039.1 GCA_026014725.1 Candidatus Bathyarchaeota archaeon
TTGCGGTAAACCCAGCCTTTCACGGCAACAGCCTTGCCGTCACAGCAGCCGTTTAAGATTTCGCGAATTTGAACCAAGACCATGCGCCTCGTTAACGTTTCCTCTACATACTGCGTTCAAAGCTAAATGCCTATCTATTTAATTTTACCTAACGCACAAGTTGCAGCTAGCTAAGGAGAACGCATCTGTCCTGCCCCGATAGTCTTAAATCGCCCTTGCCTCGTGCATATAGTCTGATTAGTGATGCCAGAGCCCTCAGAAGGCGCCTGCAAGCTTAGAACACTTAAACTTTCAGCCATAGCCATAACAAGTGTGGTTATAATAGAAGTTGTTGTGGGTTTAGTTGTCAACAGTTTGGCGGTTCTAAGCGATGGCTTGCACGCTTTGCTTGACGCCTTCTCGACCATTATGCTTTTTGTGGCGATTCGCGCCTCGCTTAAGCCGCCCGACGAGGAGCACATGTATGGGCATGAGAAGTTTGAAGCCATAGGCGGGTTAATAGGCGGCTTAGTCCTAATAGGCGTTGCAATCTTGATATTCTACGAAGCGGCAACCCGATTGATGGGAAACATCCGGGTTAATGAAGGATTAGAGTTCGCGGGTTACTTTGCAATCGGCTACACGCTGTGCATAGACTTTTTCAGGATAGCAATCTTCAGAAAAGTGAAAAGCAGCGAGAGCACATCAATTAAAGCGGGATTCTACGACGCCATTTCAGATTTAAGTTCAACAATCATCGCTCTTCTAGGCTTCGGCCTAGCCACTTTGGGATTCTCTAATGGGGATTCATTTGCATCAATATTTCTCGGTTGTATGCTCAGCTACTTAAGCATCAAACTGGCGCGAACAAGCATAATGGAACTAAGCGACACAGCATCGAAAGAAATGGTGCAGAAAATCAGAAAAGAAATCCTCTCCAACGAAGGCGCACTGAAATGCGAAAGCCTAAAAGTTAGAAAAGTAAGCTCAAAAACATTCATCGAAACCACGGTGCAAGTTTCAAACCGCACGAGCCTCGAGGAAGCCCACGCTTTATCGTCAAAAATTGAGGCAGACTTGACTAAAGCTTTTGGAAATGTCGACGCGACAATTCACATAGAACCATCTGAAAGGGAAACACAGATGGAGCAGCTTGTGGAGAAGCTGGCAATGGTAGACGGCGTCAAAGAAGTGCATGACATCAAAGCTGTTTACGCTGGCGGAAAACTTTACATCACTTTGCACGCTTACGTAGACCCAAAGCTTTCCGTGGAAGAAGCACATGAAATCGCTGAGGAAATTGAAGGCAGGATGCACTCTGAAATAAAGCAGCTAGAAAACGTGACGGTTCACGTTGAACCCTGCGGCGCAGACGCGCGCATGAAGGAAATAGACGAGAAAGAACTGGAAGGAATAATCCATGAAATGGCAGCAAACGTTGAACACGGCTTGTACGTCAAGAACGTGGTAACCTACGTGGCTGAGGGAAAACGGTACATAAACATGGATTGCTGCTTCATGAAACAAGTTTCAATCACGGATGCACATGAGATTGCCTCGCGAATTGAAGCAGAAATAAAAACACATTTCGTAGACGCAGCAGTTACTGTGCACATTGAGCCACATTGCGTGAGAACGTGAAGCGCTAACTCCTCTAAAAAATGCAAAACTAAAAAAGAAAAAGAAAGTGAGAGGTCTAATCGAGTTTGACTTCTGCTATCGGCGACAAATCAATCAGACTGTTTAGTTTGACTTTAGCGTTAGAAACTGTGTAAAGCGTGTTGCCAATGTAAAGAGCTCTATTAACATTCGCGTTGTAATCTATAATGTATGGTTCACTGGTAGCGTTTTCCTGATGTGTTATACCGTCTCTAAATTCGAAGCCGCCTGTAAGAGTCAGTTTGAAAACGTACGCGCCTTGCCAATAGCCGCCTTCTGCCACGTATTCTTTTTCAGCGCCACCGCCTACGTGGCCGTACTGCGTTATGGATACTGGAATAACGAGGAGTTCCTTCTGCTTATCAAACAGGAAAGCTTTCGGCTCATAGAGCGCATCGGAGTATGTCCAGTCGCCTTCGACAATGTACTTCGCGGTTTCCGTAGGAGCGTTAACGTTTGTGACATCGAACAGCGACAACTTCACAGTGTTATTCTCCATGCCTATGCCAATCACATGGTTAGAGTCATAAGGATGCAGATAGCTTGAATAGCCGGGAATTTTCAGTTGCCCAGCCACTTTAGGTTGAGTTGGATCAGACAAATCCACTACGAAGAAGGGGTCTTTCTGCTCAAACGTTACCACATAGCATTTGTCACCCATGAACCTTGTTGATTGTATAGTCTCACGCTCTTCAAATTTCGGAAGCAAAAGCTCGCCTACCTTTGCAAGGTTTATATCAAGCACGGAAACATAGTTCATCGTTGTTTCTTTCTGCCAAGTTGTGGTTAACCTGAAGTAGCCGCCATATTCATCCATAGCGTACTGGTTGAGAACATAGCCTGCGACGCTGCCCTTAGCTTCAAATGCTAAAGCGCTACCGTCTACGCGTACTCTGTAGATTGAAGTGAACTGTCCTTCGTCGCTCCAAGTAGGATATGTCACATAGATATTGCCCAGTGAAACGTA
>JAOZHV010000040.1 GCA_026014725.1 Candidatus Bathyarchaeota archaeon
GAACGCAGTCTTTAGCTAAAACCAAGGGTTGATTATCTGGCACACATGGCACACTTGGCACACGTGTACTATACCCGTCTAAAATTAATGATTCACCGATTTTACGCTGGGGTATCTGACCTGTGCCATCTGTGCCACCTGTGCCACTTTCAGCTTCAGAAACATCAAATTTCTGTTCCAAAGTTGTTTGTTGCTGTTCTTCGCTGGTGTCAACGGGTTTTTCCTCTTCCTCAGGTAGCTTCCGCAAGTCAATGCCTATCCAGCATCGTTCTCGTTTGCCGTTGACAAGCCGTTTGCCTTCGCTGATTTTTGGCGTGTTTTTCAGTCGGCTAACTAAGGCTTTCTCGTTCTCGTTTTCTAAGCCGTAGAAGTCACAGTATTCCTTATAGGCGGCGTGAACTTCAGCTCTGCCTTTGTAACTATTCTTGTTAAAAATCACCATTTCAGAAATGAAGGCTCCGATGGTGTCGCTGGCTCTTTGAAACAGTATTTCTGTTTCCTGTTGTGTTTTTCCTTCCGTAAAATAGCCTTGCGAAAGCAGTCGGTGTAAGCCTTCCAGCATCCAGTTTAATATTCCGCTGCGCTCTGTTGCGTCATTCAGCCAAACCTGCTCAATGTTGCTGATTTTGTTTTTGCCAATAAACTCATACGGAAAAGTCACGAAAAGCCGTCTATTTTTGAAAGCGGTTGTGTTATCTTCCACTTTCGGAAATCTGTTTGCGATAACTGTTATTTTAGCTGTGTTGCGGAACTTTATCGTTTTCTGTTTGCATTTTATCTCCGCTTCTATTGTGTCCTGTCCAGTCGCTGCTTTAAGCAGCTCAGTTCTCAGCACTTTTTTATTGTTTACAGTCGGCTCGTTGCATGTGTTAAAAAGTTTGCCAATAAGCCTCTCCATAGCGAAACGGTGATAACCGTCAAACTGCTCCAACGGCACACTTGCACAGTTATCAGCGCCAAGTATGCTTTCCATTGTACGTGTCCACGTGCCTTTTCCGTTCCTTCCACTTCCATGCAGCCACATGATCTTGTGCTCTCGGTAATCAGGCAGCAGCAGAAAACCGCTCCACTCTTGCAGCGTTAAAATATCCTCTGGCTTCAACACTTGCTTTAGCCATTCTTTGAAGTTCGGGCAGTCCGCATCCTTGTTAAACGCCACAGGTATCGAGTGAAAAGCCATCTCTTCCAGCGTAAAAGGCGAAAGCTTACCTGTTTCAACATCGAGTAAGCCGTTTTCCACAGCAATTTTTTTGCTGAAAACCACATCCGTATAAGTTAAACTTTTTAAAGTGTGCAGAATATTAGCGTAGTGGTGTGCCTTATCCTCGTCGCCTAAGATACGTGTAACAATTTCCTTAAGTTTTGTTTCGCCGTTTCGGCTCCAAACACCTTTAACCTCATCACCATAATAAAGCGTGTCCGATTCCCTGTCAGTCTTGAAATGCTCGTTTTCCGCCAACCACTTGGCTACGCGTGCGGGTTTGAAGCCAACTTTGTGTTCTGGGTCGTCGCAAAACTGCGCGAAGCACGGGTAGCTTATGTGCGGTTGCGCTGCAATTTTTTTGAGGTTTTCGCGCCATTTTTTGCCTTCGGGCGTTAGTTCCTCGGGCATGCCTTGCGGCACGTCGCTTGTGATTTGTTGCTGTGTTTGCTGGTCGGCGGCGGGCATGGCTTTGTTGCACCTCACTGCTGCGTTTGCTGTTGCACTGGCGGAATTGGGCGTATCACTATGGCACCGTTGATTTCCATAGCAACCTCGCGCAGCGGCTCGCCGTTTTGGCGCTCAAAATATTTTAGCCAACTGGCGGGCAACGTTACGCCTTTTGCTCTTCCAATCGTGCATATTTTTCTGGTTATGGGCATTTTCACGCTCACCTTGCAGTAATATTATTAAGCAAAAGTTTATAAGCATTTTTGTGACATATTATACCGTGAATTTGCCCATCATCACGGCAAAAAAACAGAAAGCTATGACAAAAACAAAACCAAAAATGCATATTGGGGCGAAAAGAATGAAGTACCGCTCAACTGAAGAAACCACAAACAAAATCCTAAAAGTATTAGCCCAGAACAAAGAATACGCGCAATACGACCTGCCCGACGCGGTAGGCAAAGACTACCGAACTGTCCTGCGCCACTTAAAAAAGCTTGAAAAAGACGGGTTAGTGAAAGTTGACAGGTTGGAGCCAGCTCAAAAAGGCGGGAAAGAGAAAAAAATTTACACGCTAACTCTTCTCGGCTTCATAGCAGCGTTAGCAACTTGCAAAATTGAACCAGCAAACCCAGAAATTGACGTGTTAATCGCAAAGTTTTCAGACCTACATTATATTTTTGCGAATTGGCAGAGGATGCTTTCTCAACTTCCGCGTTTTGATGTTTACGCTGCACTCGACGTGACTATAAGCAACTTTGACGCTCTGCGGCGTTTCAGACCGCAAGACTTGCGCGAAAACTTGGATAAACAGTTTACGCTGGCTTTTTTCAACCTCACGTTAACGGCTAATGAAAAAGATGCAAAAATACTCGGTACTGAAAAATGGTTAAGCTACATAAAAAGTGACCAGCCTTTGAGAGAGCTATATTTGCAGTTGCTAACTGTTGAAAAGGATAACTTAAAGCGTAGGCTTGATTTTTTTGACAGTGTACTCAAAAAGCTAAGATAGCCTTTTTTGCTAATTAGTATGCTGTTTTTTTATTGTTAATTATAAAATTTGGACGCATGCAAACACAGCAAGTAAATTTAAGTTTACTACGTGCATTGCCCGCGGATTTGCAGCAGCAAGTAGCCACCGCCGCGGGCGTTTGTTTGGACTGCGGCGAAAAACTGTTTTTAAGCGCGGACGACGAAACCGCTTGCCCAGCGTGCGGCGTCGTTTGGGATGCGGACAACGTAGCAAGTTACACGCCCTTCCCCGAAGCCAACGGCGAACCCTTTGAGAGCCACTGGTCTCCCACCACGGCAATAGCGCCCCGCAAGGCGCTCGGCGACACAACAGCCGCATACCGCGGCAAACTGGAGATGAAGGTTTTGGCTATGCGCAGCGCGGTTGACGTGGGTTTACGGGCACGCTACATACAGTTCCTCACAACCGCGGAAGAGCCGTCGCAGCTACGGCGGGTGCTGGGAAAACTTAGCAGTTTACTGCTGCACTTAGGCTTAGGCGATAACCACGCGGCTGCGGAGTACGCTGGCAACCTCTGCCGCCGCCTCGTTGCCTTTCTGCTGCTGTCAAAACTCACCGTGCATGTTAAGCTTGCTGATGCCATAGCAATGTACGTAGTAAAACAGTTAAACATAACCGCGGACTTGTCAATTTTAAACGCGAATGAAAATGACGTTGCGCTTGTGGCTTGGTTCGCTGAGACAACTCAACGTTTCAAGCGCCTTGCACTGCACTACGCGCAAAAAAAGCGCAAACGCAGTAAATAAATATATAACCGCAAACCGCTGCATGGAAAGACTTGGCATTTTTTGCGTAAAAAGGGTACCCAAACAGTGCAAAAAATACTCTTGGCAATGAAAAAAATTGGAGAATGGTGAGCGCTCACGGTGCGGCTGGTTTGTCCAAGATGTGCGCTGCAAGCTGCCGCTCAAGCGCTTTGACTTGCTGCATCGTCTCTATCCATGTGATGTAGAGGTGTGCGTGGCTGCTTACGCCATCCCACTGCTGAAGCACTTTCGGCGCTACTTCAGCAACGTTGCTGTATGTTTTCTCGTTTAAGCCAAGCTGAAGCGCTAAAGCGTGCAATTCTTCAAGCGTGCCGCGTTGCGTGAGTAGTTTGTGTTGTGCTATGGCTTTCCTGTAAATTTTTTCGTGCTCCAGCTTTAGGGCTTCGTAGCTTAGCTGCTGCTCTGCGTTGCTGGTTGCTGCTGCGTCCTCAAAATCGGCTAAGCGCTTAAGCATCCACTCGTTTAGTTCGCTGCTGATGTTTTTTCCTTGTGCTGCAAGGTGCTGTTTCAGTTTGCTGTAAACGTCAACGTTAATGCTGAAGGTTTTGGGCGCTCTGTTCTCGTATATTTTGGGTCTTGCCATCCTGTCACCCCCATAGGATAAATATGTAAATATGCAAAACAGGGGGTTTTTAGGGGCAAAAAGCATGTTTCGCCATAAAACTAACTTTGCGCTTAGCGTCACGCGCGGGTTTTGCGCGGAAACTTTGTTAGCTAACACCTCTCCCGCCTCTGTTTTTCCATGGATTTTTTGTTCTGTTTATCACAAATAAACAGAAGCGCACGCAACATTAGTTATTAACGTAAAATTTTTTTAAAAAATTTGAAAAACGATTTATACGTCGATTTCGCGTCGGTTACTACGTGCATACAAGCGTCTATATGTGTGGACGTTAGCCGAAAAGGATTTAGTTAGGCGGAAAATTGTTGAAGCGACCACCACGGGATTTGAGGAGATAGAATCCCAAAGAATCTGGAGAAATAATCAGCTACGAGACGCCTAAAACAAACTGGGCAACAGGCGAAAACTACATTCAGACATAGAGGAGACCTGCCAAAATTAGAGCACCATAACGGGGGGTTCACACGTACACACAAAATCTACATTTAATCACTATTACGGGTTAACAATCTTTATTAAACTTAAGGCACCTTAAGCCAAAATAAGGCAGGGGCTATCATTGTCTTCGCGGAACCGCGTGAAGCATAATAGCAATGCAGGTCTAAAACTGGATAATTTGCAGGTTGAAATTTCGAGCAGTGTGGGCTCTGTGTCTTCTTTTGATGGGGTGCTGCTTGAGTCTGTTGACCAAGTTTTTTCTTCTCTTGGCGAATCAGTAAAGACATCGATTTACTTTCATTTGGAAAACACGTTCGGAATCAGCAAAAAAGACATTCCAGCAAGGATAGCGGACTTTTCAGACGCGCTTGAAAAAATCTTCAGTCAGGGCGCCAGACACTTGGAGATTCAAATCATGAAAAATCTTCACCTTAAACTGGTCTCAGCTTGCAAGCTGCCAACGTCCAAAGACGCCTTTAATAAATTGATTGTTCCAGACATGGCGTTCCGAGAGTGCGTGCGCCTCGCCAGGCAAAATTTTAAGGCAAAAACAGAGGGGAATGGAGGTTCTGCCAAGTGAGCAAGAAGAAGCGCGGCATCGAAGCAAAAGCCAGAGTTGTTTTGAACTTTTTAACTGATATGGCAGTTATAGTTGACGAAAAAGGATTCGTGCTTCTGGTAAATAACGCGTTCGAGGAAGTAACGGGGTTAAATCAGAAAGAAGTAACTGGAAAGCAGTTTCTGCAATTTGAGATTTTGCCGCCAGAAAGCAAAAACGCGCTTTGGGAAAACTTGGAGAAAAGAATGCGCGGTTTGCCTGTTGAGCCTTATGAAGTTTGCTTTACAGATAAGGCTGGCAAAAGCCGATGGGTTGAAGTAAAAGGGCGCAGGGTCAACTATGGTGGACGCCCTGCCGACCTCGTAGTTTTCCATGACATTACCCAAAGAAAGGAAGACCAGCAACTGCTCAAGGAATACGCTGAGAGAATGGAAGCACTTGTTAAGGATAAAGTCAAGGAAATTACGGAAAGAGAGCGGCAGCTCCGCAGTATATTTGAGAACAGTATGGACGGAGTGATGCTGACAAAACCCGACGGGTCTATCCTCGCTGCGAACCCTCAAGCGTGTCAAATGCTGGGCATGACTGAAGAGGAAATTAAAAAAGCTGGACGCGATGGAATAGTTGTCAAAGACGAGAAACTGACAGCAGCACTAAAAGAACGTGACGCAACAGGCAGAGTAAAAACGGAACTTACATTCAAACGAAAAGACGGGTCGACTTTTCTCGGCGAAATCTCCTCAGCTTTATTTGCTGATTCAGACGGCACAATAAAAGGAAGCCTAATGATTAGAGATGTCACCGAACGCAAGAAAATACAGGACGCAATCATGCAAGAACGGGATACGCTTGGAAAAATCACGGCAAACATCGGCGCAGGACTCGCAATTATCGATAAAAACTATACAATATTATGGGCAAACGACTTCTTAAAATACTACAGGGGGAATATTGAAGGCAAACTCTGCTATACAGTACTTAATAGTTTAAATGAACCTTGCCCTGACTGTGGAGTTACAAAAATTTTCGCAAGAAAAACAAGCATCGACAGCCATGAATATTGCTCCCGAACTATTAATGGCGAACAGTATTGGGTTCAAATCATAGCCACGCCTATCAAAGATGAAAACGGCAACGTCACCTCCGTCGCAGAACTTGCGGTGGACATAACCGCTCAAAAACAAATGCAGCGGCAACTGCAAGAAAGCGAAGAAAAGTTTCATTCCATTTCGGAGTCGGCGCGTGATGCCATATTCATGTTTCATGAAGATGATACAATTACTTATTGGAATCCAGCAGCTACAAGAATCTTTGGTTTCACCGAGAAAGAGGCTCTTGGGAAAAAAGTGCACGACCTGGTGGTTCCCCCTCGGTTTGCCGAAGACCACCTGAAACTGATGAAAAAAATTGCTTGTGATTCAGCGAAAAAGCATTCTGACCTGTTTGAATTTCCAGCACTAAGAAAAGGCGGCGAAGAGTTTCCTATTGAAATCTCGATGGCAACATTGGAACTGAATGGCAAACGTCACATTGTAGCTATAGCCAGAGACATTACAGAACGTAAAAAGTTGGAACTTGCGCTTAAGAGTTCAGAGTTGAAGTACCGAAAACAGTTTGAGGAGTCGTTTGACGCTATCTTTTTAGCGGATGCAGAAACAGGGATAATACTTGATTGTAACCCTGCTGCCGCCAGACTTGTGGGTAGAGAAAAATCAGAATTAATTGGCAGTCACCAGCGAATTCTTCATCCACCAGAGAGAATTAAAGGTGAGTTTAGTGAGACATTTCAGTTGCATGCTTACGGAGAGAATATGCGAAATGTTGAGGAGCAGGTAATCACTAAGAATGGCGAAATCAAAGATGTTGTAATCAACGCTGCTATTGTTGATGTTGAGGGAAGAAGAATTCTTTTGGGAACATTTCGAGATGTCACCGAACAAAAAGCACTATTGCGAAAACTTGAGGAGTATTCAGAGGGTTTGGAGTTTACAGTGGAAGCGAGAACGCAGGAGCTGCGTGAGGCGCACAGAAAACTGTTGAAAGCTGAGCGGCTTGCTGCGATTGGCGAGTTAGCGGGGATGGTTGGGCACGACCTGCGCAATCCGTTGACAAGCATCAGAAACGCAGCGTACTACGTTAACAAAAAGCTACCTTCCTGCACAGATGAAAACATTAAACACATGCTCAAAATAATTGACAACTCTATTTTGCGTGCAGACAAAATCATAAATGACCTTCTGGAATATTCTCGAGAAATGTGGCTTGACCCTGAGGAATGCACGCCAAAGTCATTGCTGAAAGAGGCATTATCACAGGTTCAAGTCCCAACAAGCGTCACAATCGCGGATAAAACTCAGAGAAAACCGTTGTTTATGGCGGATAAAAACAAAATGGAGAGGGTATTCATTAACATGATAAAGAATGCGGTTGATGCCATGCCCTGTGGAGGAACACTGCAAATAAGAAGTGCTGAGAGAGACGGCAATGTAGAAATTACATTCACGGACACTGGAGTAGGCATACCCAACGACATTTTAGGTAAGCTTTTCGCACCATTAGTTACAACTAAAGCGCAAGGCATGGGCTTTGGCTTAGCCATCTGCAAACGCTTAATGGAAGCGCACGGCGGAGAAATCACGGTTAAAAGCACTGTAGGCAAAGGCACAACATTCACTATAACTTTGCCATTAAAACCTAAACTGGAAAAGGAGGAAAAATAGACAGGATAAACCTGCAAGAATCCTCGTAGTCGACGACAAAAACGTGAGCGCACCCCTTGAAACCGCACTCAAAAACGATAGGTACACTGTGGATGTGGCTGCAAACGGAGGAGATGCCGTAGAAAAGCCAAAAAACACAATTCAATAGTGTTTAATTGATATTAACCTGCCAGACATCAAAGGCACAGAGCTTCTGGTTGCGGAAGCGGCGCTGTGCCCCAAACCCGCGCAACAGCGGGCTGGAGAAAACCCGCTGCCCGTGGTTCATAGCTTAAGCGTGTTTGCTGCGCTGTCGCTGTTTTTGCTCGCGCCAATACTGCCGCAGCGGCGTGTTTTCGAGTCGTGGGCGTGGCAACGTTCATCACAAGTGTCATTTTTTCTGGGAAAATAAAAGGTGTGAATACTAATTAGTAAAAACACGCCGCGCCTTAGAGCGCACGCTCAATATCCTCAAGCGTTGAAAGCAATTTGTTAAGAAGCGTGTGGTATTTTGCTGGGTTTCGCCGCGCCAACCGCTTAAGCCGATATTCCTTGCGCTTGTACTCTGTCCAATGCGGTTTGTACGTGGTAACGCCGTCAACAAGCAAACTTGGCAACTTACGCTTAACACGCGCAACACTAACCATGCCCAGCACCTCTAAAAATCGCTTCTACACGTGTGAACGTGTTCCGTGGTTGGAAGAGCTCACAAGCTGAGTCCGACGCTACGCGGCAACGTTTGCCACGTACGCATGAGCCACGCCAATGCTTACAGTCAACACAGCGCCTTTCATCAACAAAAAAAGAGGGGAAGGTTGAAGCGCGGGAGAACTCTCCATCAAAGTTCATTCTAATAAATAGTTGTTGATTGAGGATGAAAAACAGCTGAGCACCCTATAGTGCCTAAGATGGTTCAGTGTCTTTTTGGATAGCTATCCTTTGAATAATTTGAAATATTCTCTTTGGGCGTTATAGAATGGTTTATATTTTTTGTGTGCATTATAGAATTAGTTATCTGCTTTTTGGGACGCTACGAACTTTGAACTACTCAAGTTCAACACCGCGTTTCGCTCAACTGAAAACACTGCTCAACGAGTGGCGA
>JAOZHV010000041.1 GCA_026014725.1 Candidatus Bathyarchaeota archaeon
CCAGTGACTTGACACGGTCATATAGACTGATTGCCCCTCGATTCATATGCGCTCTTAACTGAGGGAATAAGTCGTTATTGACGTCAAGTCCATCTTTAAGAAGGCGTTCCTTCATTAAAGCGATGAAAAACTTGTCCCATTCGCCAGTCAAAGTATAACGATTTATCTCCTGTCCTTCTTCATCATAATTCTCGGGTTTTGGTATGGCTGGATCACGAAGCGAAAGACAGAAACCTATCCTGCAAAGTATGTTTGGCGTAATGCCAGTTCTGCCTTTCAACATAGACAGGCGCACTGTAGCACTTTTGCTCAGTCTGATTCTATTGAAGCTCATTTAAAACCTCCATCGCTTCCCAGAAATAACCTTCCTTTACAGTCGTTTTTCCTTCTTTAGAATTGTATTCCAAATTATATGCCTTCGCGATAGATCCGTTTAACTGGTTAAAGTATTGTTGGTCAATTTCCGTGTTTGTTGAGAAAATTATCATTTGATGAGAGGCGTCAACAAGGAAGTTTTCTACTATATTGCTTCGGTGGTCTGTATCTAGTCTGCCCAACGGTGTATCAATAATAAATGGTAAGGGTCTGCCTGATGTTTTAGCAAGTGCCCATATCATTGCCATTGCATAGATTTGTCTTTCTCCAGCAGAAAGCTCTTTTTTAGATAAACGGATGCCTTGCGGGGAGAATAAGGTTATGTCAAAATTTTCTTGAGCTACTTCAACTCTGCCAACCAGATTCTCTTTGCCTATTAACGCGCTAAAGCATTCAAGAAAATTCTTTTCAAATTCCTTTATCTTTTCTATTCGAATTAACTGCAAATATTCTGAGAGAACATCGTGTACCTTAACTGCATGTTTTACACGTTGGTTGCAGTTATCATACTCTATCTTTTCATTAAGCAGTTTATCGAGTTCAGCTGTTACTATTTTTAATTCTGTGGTAGTTTGAGTATGCTCCATGTCTAGTCGTGATTGTTTTTCTCCAAGCTTCCCCAGTTCTTCGTGTAATTGTCCTAATTTTATAAATAAAGGCTTGAGGCTCTCGTCAGGGGGCGCACTAAAAAGGTATCCATTAACGGTTTCCGCCTCAGATTCCAAGGTTTTCAAACAAGATGAAATTTCCCGAAGTTCAGATGGCACCTTCTTTAGGGCTAAATCAATCCATCTTAAGAGTTCATGACGTTCAAGTGAAGACATATTGTGGATATTCACCTTGGAACGCCCGTTCATTTGTTCAATTCTATTCCTAAGTGCATTTATCGCTTCAGTGGCTACTAACTCTTTTTCCTCAGCGGATAATTTTAGTGTGTCAACAGATAAAGTGGCGCCGATGTCTTTTTTTAAGTCATTTATGGCTAAATTGAGGTAAGTAAGGGCTGCTTGTCTTTGCTCTTCTTTCTCCTCATATTCCAAACGGTTTTTTAATGCTAAACATAGTTCCGGGATGAAAGCAAAGGGTAGCAATTCGGCACAAAGTGAACGAATTTGTTCTTTAGTTGCTTCAATCTTGCTTTCAAGAGCTTTTGCCTGCTGTTTATACTCTTCTCTTTTTGAAGCAAATCCTCCACCTTCACTGGCGATGGCCAATTCCTGATTTTCTATTTCTATATTAAGTCTTGTAAGCTGGTTTTGTAGTGAAGCTTTTTCTTGTAGAATAGAATCAAGCTTTAACTCGAGACCTTTCTTTTTAGAACGTAAATTTGCAAGTCTTGTTTCAAAATCAGCCTTCGTTTGCGCTGATTCCTTTGCTATGTATGTTTTAATGTCATATCTTAGTTTCTCGATTAACTCAATTCCTAAAAGAGAATTAATCGAAGTTATGATATGCGTATTCTCCCTTTGGCCTCGAGCTAAATTCTGAATCTTTTCACCGTCAAATAGAAATAGCTTAGATAAGCCTGGCGGGATTAGTTCATTTAGAAAATCCTGCCATTGCTCTTCATTTATATCTTTAAACGGCTTACCGTTTTGTTGAATACAGAGCGTTTCGCCAAGATTGTCGCCGTCATATTTCCATATACGTTCAACATGAAAATTATCAATATAACCGACTCTTGCATAGTCGAAATCTAAGGAAATTGAGGCATCGGAAGCTTTGGTGCCGTCAGGTTTCCTATGCAAACGTGATATAATATATCGGTGATATTCAGCTGTCGGCATCTTTTGCCCTTTAAACGAGCTTCCGTACAAGCAAACTTGGAAGGCTTCCAACAATGTGGTTTTTCCAGTACCATTCTTGCCTCCGAAAATGATGATCGGTCTAAAATTATTACCTTTTTTTATGGGCATTAAGTCAAATGTTTGGGTATCAGCGAATACTCCGAAATTCTTTATTAACAAGAGCTTGAATCTCAACTTGATACCCCCCGATTCGCGTTATCACCTTTGATTGTATTTAGTAATTCTTCCTCGCTGCGCCATTCTTCGGAAAACACTCGATTTAATTTCTTATGAATTGATGCACGGCGGCTCATGCCTTTTGACTGCATTGCCACGTCTAAAATTTTTATAGCAAGCGCGACCGGCACATCATGTTTAGCGCAAATTTGTTGTAGCAAAAACTTATCCTTGAGTGAGAATCTAACGTCATCCTGCAACCATTCAAGGTCATTACCCATTATTTCTCTATAAATTCTTGGAACTGAGTCTTCCCAGTCGCCTTCTTTTGTTCTCCATAAACGCCTAATCTCGAATAATTCCTCTGGTAAAATTAAATTTAGTTTGTAGTTTGGGTTTTTAGAAACATCCACCTGAGCTTTTAAGAGCGTTGTCAATATTTTTTTACGCACTTCAAGAGTATATGGCCCTCTCGAAATTACTCCAGAGCCATCACTTTTGAACCAGACTTTACCATCCTTTCGTTTGTAGTCTCGATAGAGGTGTTTATTCTCTGGATTTTGAGTTTTGACAAGAAAGTCATGGATTTCTAAAAGAGGTTGAAGCCAAGTTTCACCTGAATCAATAACTGCTTTGAGAGACTTGTCTTCGCTTACTAGGGTACAAACCCAACAACCAAATCGGCTGTTACCGCAAGTTGGTGTTGAATCGTCAACCACTAGCGGGCATTCTCCCTGAGCTGTTCTATAAAGCGCAACTAAATCTCGATTGTTATTACCCCAGGGTGATGGTACCTGTAGGAGATATGACCATACATCATTAAGTCCCCATTCCTTTATTGGTGTGTAGACATACGCTCCTGAAAATGTTGAATGCCGTGATAACACTGTGTTAGGAATTTCATAAAGGCTCACTACTTGCGCACGTGTTGCGCTTTCTTGTCGTCTAACGCCGAGTACTAATACAACTTCCCCATGTTTGGATATTTGTTCAGTTATGAACCTGTTAGCAGGATGTATCTTTAGTCTCTCGGTGCACCATCGAAAACGTTGAGATGGGGCAGGATAGCCCTTTCCAATCAAGTTAACCCAAAAGCTATCTGTTATCAGAGGCCTTAGTCGATGCGTTTCAAAGGGTAAGTTTAGTTCAGCTGCTTTGCTACTGATTCTTTGAAGGGTATTA
>JAOZHV010000042.1 GCA_026014725.1 Candidatus Bathyarchaeota archaeon
CAAAGACATAGCCGACATCTACGCGCTCCTATGGTACTCTGACGTAAAATTGTCTCAGCTCAAGGAGCAACTCTTCGCCGTAATACCAAAGGAAACAGCCAGAAAAACAGTCCGAAAATTCTCAAACGAAGACATAAGCAAAGCCGCCGCTACAATAGGAATTGACAGCCAAGAAATATCACGAGTACTAAAAGAGATAACATAAAAGCGCCAATTACGCCCGTTTTATTTTCACTTATGCCCAATATTTTGGGCTATCAGCTATCTGAGGATGACCCCAAAACAAGTAAACTTTAGATTGCGAAAGCAACCCAACCAGCTTCACCAGCCTTGCAAGCTTAACCAAATCAACATCACGTATACACTGGATGTAGTCGCTTGTTTTTCCGAACGGTCTGTGTCGGCTGACTGCAAACTCTTTCTTAAACCGGGGATGCATACACTTAGCGAATGCCTCTTTCAGCCTCTCAAGCTGCTGTGCCGTAAGGTTTCCGAGCTTGCTTGTGACATAGCGTTCGCTGCCTAAAAGCTGCAGGTCAAACCCCAACCCCAGAAGTGCCTCTGAAACCGCTGAAACGCTCTTGACGGTTAGCTGCTCAGCCACCTTGCGTAGTCCAGCCTTCTCCGCAAACGGACTGTATTTCGCCATGACAGCGATCATTTCCACGTAAGGCGTCCCCGCCAACGGTAGCGTTTCACGTATGAGTTTGGCGCCTAAGCCTATTGTGCGATATTTTGGGTGGATAACTACGCGGTTGATGATGCTGAGCTGCTTGTTTAACTCCTGAATCGTCATTCGCGGCAGCACAAGGCGTCTTCCGTAGCAGGTTGGCGGCGGATAACTATACACGATAACCCCGCAAAGCTCATCTCCGCGCACGAGACGGAAGATTTTACGTGGAACCGCAACCTTGTGCCCGCGGTAATGGAAGCGGCTGAGTTTTTGCCAGTCCTCTTTGGTTCCCTCTTCCACCCTCATCTCACGGACAAGGCTGCATTCAGAGGCTGCCTCGTTTGCGTAGTAGCTAATTTGGATTTCTTCTCCGTAACGCTTACGGATTAAAACGCTGGGTTTGAGGTCCTCTTGCAGGTCGCTATGCGTAGTGGCTGCAATGACTGCTTTGCCCTGCTGCCGAGCTATTTTCTGCAAGTTAAACGCAATAATCTTAGCTGTGTCCCGGTCTAAGCATGCGGCGAATTCGTCCATGAGCCACCACTGCTTGCCAGATTCGATGAGTTTTGCGATGCGGTAACGGTACTTCTGCCCGTCGCTGAGCTGGCTGTATGTACGTAGGAAAAGAAACGCGTCATTCAGCCCCACACGGCTCAGCAACTCCAAGCCTTCCTCTACTGTGGCGCCGACTGTCTCGATTAACGGCTTCTCCGCGTCCACAGCAACTTCAGATAGGTCGATGGCTTCGTCGCCTAAGTCTGCCCTGATTGCCCTAAGCAAAACGCTTTTGCCGCTGCCGCTGTCCCCTGTGATGTAGACAATATCTCGCGGACCAATCTTGAGCTCCGCATCTAAAACCTTGAACTTCTGCGCTTCATCAATGCCCAGTCCAAAGGCTTCAGCCACAACCAAGCTCCGAGGCGTCAACTTAGTGTGCGTCTCGTAGCTGATGTTAAACGTGAACTTCTCTTCCTCCCGATTGTAGATGCGCCGAACCTGCCTAACCCGAAAATCCCTCTGCCGCCGCACATCCGTCACCTCGGAATAACTGTCAAGAATGGTTCGGGCTCCATATGCACAGTCGCAAACACCGCCAACGCAATACTCCAAAACACATCATCATGCGTACCGTTCGGATGCGAGAAACCTATGGCGCCGTCCTTGCGCAGCTCATAACGCTCCACGTTCAATTCAGTACATATGTCCCCACGATATGGCCGCTCCCAATTCAGCAGTGGATAGTAGAATTGTTTGTTCATCATGCGCTGCTTCAGAAGCGAAGCCATCTCGCTTTTTCTGGGCACGCTAAAGTTGACGCCTTCCGCGTTTTCGATGCCCGCATTCTCCATGTCAGCGATAATCGATGGTCCTTCGCGTGTGAAGTCTACTCGGATTTTTTGGAAGCCGCCCCACCTGTCCTGCAACGCTTTCAAGTAGCCAAGCACTTGAGCGTAGAGTGTGGGCTGCTGAAAAATCTTCAAATGCCGCAGAAACAGCTTATCGTTTAAGCGTTCAACCACTGAGAGGACACAGTAGTCCCTTGTCTGCGCCAAGTCCAGTCCCGCATAAAATTCGCCTTGGCACTCTTCTTCGGGGTTGAATTCTTGCAGGTCAAAGCCGCAGTTCTTCACCGTACCCACGCAGGAGACAATCAGGCTCTGAGGCAACCACACGTCCTCGTCTTCCGCCCACTCAGCCTCCATTTCCCTTCGCCAACGCGAGGGGTCGTCGCCGAATTGGCGCTTAATCTTCTCAATAATCGCGGGTTTTAGTGGTCCGTTGGGTTCCAGCGCCTGCTGCCAAGTGATATGCGTCCTGCCGAAGTCGCCAAAGTCTTTGTGGTTGCACATCTTCCAAAACAGGCTATCCGTATTCCACGGCGTCGAAGTCGCAATCAGCCTGCCATTAGTTGTGCCCAGCGTAAACAGTATCGCATCATACAAATCCTCGTCGTTGGCGGTAAAGTTGCATTCCTCCCACCAAATAACATGAAACGACGGACCGCGAATAGTGTCAGGATTATTCGGAAACGCCTCAATCACACTGCCGTTTGGCAGGCTAACACGGGTCTTTTGGATGCCCCGCTCACACCCAAGATACCTGCGGGCGAACCCGCCGATACGCCGAATGTTCAGTTTAGTCTGCCGCCAGCTAGGCCCAACAATCGCGATGTAACTGTTGGGATGCTCAATAGCGTACTTGAGGACTAAGCCTGAGACTATGAAGCTCTTGCCCGTCTGCCTTGGCCACCGCACCGCGTTAAACTGGTACTGCTCAAACTTTGCCTCCAAATCCAGCTGATAAGCGTAGGGCGTAAAACCGAAAAACCGCTCACAAAACTCCTTAAAACTATGCTGCAAAGCTTCCACCTGCCTTTTCTCTGCGACCTCATGAGCGCCTGCGATTGCTTCGATGCGGTCAACTTTGGCTTTCGCTTGCTCCAGCCGAAGCGTCCTTGCCTTTCTTCTCCAACCCCTCATACTTAGCCTCCAGTGCATCTAATCGCTCCTCAATTCCGCGATAATCCAAATACTCGGCGAAAGCGTCCTTGTAGGTCTTAGCCAACGTAGCCACAACCTGCAACCTGCCCACCTCATCCTTGCTCAACCCAGCCTCAGCACTCTTCAAGAGAGCAGCAGCTAAAATCCGCAGCGTCTCCTCCACATTAGGCAAATCCGAAGGCAGCGATAGTTGGGAAGAAGAAAAAATCGTCTTTTTCCCAGAACCACGCCTTTTTTCTTCTTTCACCACTTTCAACTTCAAATCAAACATCTTCTGCACTACCGCATCATGCGACTTTACCATAACCCTGCAGATGTCGTCGATGCTCTTGCCTTCTTCTACCAGCCGCTGAAGCATGCGGATTTCCTCGATGTCCCATGGCTTGCCCTTCGTCATGTTTTCTGCCCCACAAACAACCCAACAATCGTACCGCTCAAACCTGTGATGGAAGCAAACACCTCAGCATTCCACGAATGAAACAGCATCATGTGCGCCAACTCCAACGCGGACATGAACGCGGTCATGCCTATGGCGAATTTAACGCCCAAAACCAGCTTCGCATCTGGCTCTTCCTCAATCCAGCGTCCCCGCTCCATCCGCCTACGCGTCAACGCCCGCCTAATCGGGTCTGCCATCTACGCTCAACCTCTGCTGAAACATTCTACGCTGAAAAGTCCGAACCCGACTAAACATCCGATGCCCACCCACCATGAAACTGTTCACCAGCTTTGCCGCAGCGTCTTTGGGAATGTGCTCTTTCACCAGCACTGAGACGTCAACCGTCCAGCTGAGCGGAACCGCCGTATAATCCAAGTCGAAGAGGCCGTCGGAGTAGCGGAAACTGTTCTGCGCCAAAACAATATGCTTAACCTTGTCGCCTATAAGCCCCACGAATATGCCCCAGCTTTTAACGGGCACGTCGATGGCCATGCCGCTGCCGCTACTCTTGCCCACACTGGCGTCACACCAGCTGACACAGACAAGGTCACCCGCACTCAAACCCTCAACCGTTTTCCTTAAACTTGCTTTCATCTTGCTTACCTCGCAGTTTTGTACCTGTTAACATGATCCACTTTAGAACGAAGAGCGTACACGTAATCTGCCAGCAGCGCCTTCTCGCGACCAAGCTCCAAGGTGACTTCCAACTCGCCCGATTCGGCTTTGACGTGGTATTCGGCGCTTAGGATGCGAAAATTCCCGCCGACGTTCTCGTTTGGCAAAGACACAGCTACCGTGTCGGCTGGATACAGAGGAGTATTCCCGTAGTCGATGACGCTGCTCTTCAGAGTGATGTACTCGAACGGGTCTTTCATCTGTGCCAAAATCGCCTTAGCCCGCAACAGGCATTCGTTGTCGCTCCAGAGTTCCTCATCAACATCCACCAGCTCCCGCAACCCGTAGGCTGCTTGGCTAGCCGAATCCTGCTGGACGCTGCTGTAGCGTAAGCCGCCAAAGTAGAACTTGTCAATCCAAAACGCGCCAGAACCAGAAACCTGAACCGGATAACAATAAAACGCCACAGCCTTAATCTGTGACCAGTCAAACCCTGACTGTACACTCCATTCAACCGCGTTTGCAGCGCCTACCTTGAAGGCTTCACTAGTCCATTGGTCAGAGCCAGCGGCGGTTACGGATTGGAAAGTGAATTGGCGACTAGCGAAGCGGCTGGAGCTATCCCAGAGAACAAGCGCTGAGCCTGCTTCGAAGTAGGTTTCTTTTTGGATGGCAAAATGCAGCTCAGGATACAAATTCCCATTAACCACGCCGTTTAGCTGGAAGAGGGCGCCGCCGAAATAGTTGTTTTGCACGTACAGTTTGATGCTGTAGGGACTGCCCATACCAGTTTCCAAGCTGACCTGCCCAGCCGTAGCCGTCCAAGAACCATCCGCAGGCGTTAAGCTCTGCGTCCAAGCCACCTTATTCAGGGGCACGCTCTTGTCTTGCGCTCCGTAGATGGTGACTTTGTTTCTGACCGCGATAATCTCCTTCCAATACTCATAGGCTTCGATTTTGTCGGTTAAGTTGACGGGGCTGGTTTTGCTGCCCCTTGCGAAAAACTCGAATTTGCCATCAGGCATCGTGCGGAAATCAAAGCCTATGACGCCTTGTTTGTCGCTTTGGGAAGCGATTTTCTGCAGCAAATCCCACACTTGGGCATCCTGCACTTTAAGGTCAGTGAAAGTCGTGTCCGTGTCCTCGACCAACTCGGTGCTGCCACGTACATGGCTTATCCCCGAATAGTAATCCAACAAATCCTTGACTATGGCTTCGCCCTTGTAGCCGCTGTAATCTTTGGTCACTGTTTGGCGGAAAAGCTTCTCACCCCAGCATCTCCCAGCCACGCGCACGTAGTGCTCTGAAGGCGTTGACTGGTACTTTATGCTCTCCGTCCGCGTGGTAATGAGTTGGGGAACAGTGGTGCCTCTGCCGATGCAGATGTAGCCGTCCTGCCCCACATTAAGCGGGTAGGTGCCGTTTGGGCTGTATTTTCCGTCCCAGTTCTGCAGCAAAAGCTCCCAGCTGCTCACCTCTTTAGTGGCGCCAAGATGCACCAGCGCTTCAACCACGTCGGTTTGGGGAACCCCGACGGAGCCCAACGCAATCGTTAAGGCTGGCGGGTTAACGCTCATTGTTCGACGCCCCTCCTGTAGAATGAAGCTTCAGAACCGCCGCCCCGAGAACCAGACGTCAGCGCGGATTCGCCTGCTCTTTGGATGCTGCGGGTGTACGTGGGTGTCTCGGATGCTGCTGTGTTGAAGTTCTGGACGCTGGCGGTTGCTTGGTTCATACTGTTGGCAAAAGTCCACATGGCAGCCGCAGCCGCAACAATCACCGCAATCCCCACACCCGTCAATGCCAAGAAGGTTCCGTAGCTAATGTTCAAAGCGTTCTGAGCTGCAGTTGCTACCCAACAAGCCGCGGAATACACTTTCTGTGCTACGGCTAAGCCTGTGCTTGTACGCAGGAACACGCCCATGACGTTGACGACGGACATGGCAGAGTTGAAAACCCGCATCTCCGCATCGCCAAGTAAGCCGAACTGGTTGGCGACGTAGCCGATGGCGACGCCTGAAGCGCCCAACCCCGCAAGAGCAGAGCCTAAACTTTTCACCCGTGTAGCTAAGCTTTCGGCGTCGGATTGGATGCGGTTAAACTCGGCACTCGCCCGGTTTACTGCACGAACAGTTAAAGCGATTTCCCGAAAGCTCATAAGCCCGCCTCCGTTTTGGCTTGTTCAATGGCTGAGACAGTGACGGTTTCCAGTTCAGGCAGGTACAGCTGAATAGCTGGATAGAGATAGGGCTGAGCACGCATGTACCGAGTACCCAACTCTACGAATAGGGCGTAGGCGGCGTCTGCTCCAATTTCAGCCACCCAATCTTTGACCCGTGCGTAGATGGTGCTTCGTAGATAGCCTGTGACCATGGGCGCGTTTTTTACGGCTTGGGCTTTGACGTCGGCAGCCCAGCTAGCCAGTTGGCTGTGAACCTGACGCTGTATGCCCGAATCGAACCACTGCATAGCAGCCTTGAACTCTTCCACGCCATCAATGTCACAGGTTACTTCTACCGCCGTCGTGCTTCACGCTCCGCCTTCCGTTTCTCTTCCTCTGCCATTTCATCCATCACGTTCAAGATGTGGCAGAACTCCTGCACTGTTCGGGCTGGTTGCTTTGCGAGTTCTGTGGGTGTCCAGCCGAATTCTTTGCATAACCGAAACTCTGAAAGAGCACTGTGCGGTTTTCCTCGTCTAACTGCTCTAGTAAAAAACGCAAATCCTCATGGCTCATGCCGTTTAGCCTGTTGACTACCTTAGAGAAGAGTTCGCCAAGCTCAATTGGGACTCCGTCGTCTTCGCCCAGCAGCTTCTCCAGCGTGATGGGCTTAGACGCTGGCTGCCCATGCAAACTCGCCATGATAGTTTCCGCCTGAATGGCTATGAAATCGCTGCTCTCCACGTCCCCGCTTAGACGGTTGTATCTGGTGTGTTTTTGGATGATGCGGTTCCGCTTAGCCCAAGTTATCTCTTTGAAAACGTACTTGCCCATGTATTCTTCGCCGAATCGGCTGTCAACTTCTAAGGTTTCCTGCTTCATACCTGCGCCTTCTCCAAAACTTTTAAGCGGTTCTCAATTGCCGTTTCTAAATCAGCAAGCAAAATCGCCTGTAAATCCACAGGAAGCTTACTGATGCGTTCTGTGAAACGATTCATCAACGCGATTGTCTGCACATAAATTTGGGTTTCATTCTTCGGCATGCTTACTGCTCCTAAGAAATTGTTAATGGCCCCCGCGCCGTGAACGATGCCTTAGCGTAGATGAGGTCTTCGGCTTTTCCGCTTAGGCTGAAATCGTCCCATTTGGTGTGCTCCACAGTGACTTTGTTGGCTCCGCCAAGCCCAAACTCCAAACTGGACTGCTCCGTGTCAGCTAAGATGTCGTCGGCTTCCTGTTTGCTCTCAAACTCAAACGTGAGCTCGCCAGTGAGAAGCCGTTTGCCCCATGGCAGATACTTGGCTATGTGCCCGTTAACTGAGCGGATGACTGGGACGGGCTTGCAGCTGTTGTCAATCTGCAGCTTCCATGAGGTGACGCGTTCGCAGGTTGCGCCGCCGATTTTAACGTAGCTCTCGCTTCCTGAGATGGCGCCTGCGTACTCGGTGTATGTGGCTCCTGTGATTTTTGCTGTGGTGACTTCGAGGTCTTGGGCTGGGAACTCGGCGTCACATTCGATGATGCCGTCGATGTCGCAGGTTAGGACTGCCTTGTTGAAGCGTGCGCCCTTGTAGAGCAGGCTGATGATGTCTGTGGCGGAGATGAAGATGTCTTTGTAGTAGAGCACCTGCAATGAAAGGCTGGTGTTGAGTTCTTGCTTGACGTACTGGAGCAGGTTGATGGGCGCGTCGGAAGGCAAAGGATACTTCACTCGCAAAACGGGCTGCCGCAACCCCCGCTTAAGCGCGGCTATGTCCACTGAGCCTGTGCCTGCTACGCGGATGTTGTTCGGGTTTATGTCGGGCTCCACTAAACTGCACGAATGCCCAAGCATCGCTGGGCTAGTTGGCACTACGCCGAAGGTGCCTTCGGTCACGTAGTAGAACTTTTCTTGGTCGCTATGATAGGTGTCAACCATATTTTTTCACCTGTGACTATGAAATGGCTATGGACTCAAACAGCCACGCCACAATACCGATTTCTTCCTTGTAGAGGAACGGCTTAACATCCACCACATCAACGTCGCGCCAACTCTGGATGTCGCAGAACGTTACGCCATGCACGTCAACGGTGGCTTGGACGAAATCGCAGTGCAGAACGACAGGCGAAACCCCGTCGGAGGGGTTAGTGGTTCGTGCCATGAGGTAGAGGTAGCCGTCGTCGTTGACGTAGTTCGTGAGATTTGACGTTAAAGTGACGGTTATGGTCTGGTCTGTTTCTGCAGTGCCAACTTGAGCGTCACCCCAAGAACCTGCGGCTTGATTCCACACTTTCAGAGTCACGCCATAGCCAGCAGGCGACGCCCCAAAGCCTTCAAGCACCAAGGCAAGGCTCTTTAGACACTGCTTTCTCGGTTCATTTCGGCATTCTCCAGCTTTGGCGCCTATTTTGAGGCGGAAAAGCATAAACGCAAACTCGCCGTTGCCACTTGCGGTTTTTGTGTGTCTTTGGTCGTCGCTTCCCCAAAGAGTCACATACTCAGAATTGGACAGTTCCGTCCAAAGAGGGCTTGACGGCTCAGGTTCGGTTTGGGCTACGGCATCGTAGGCTTTGTGAGTTGCCGACGCAGCGTCTAACGGGTAAAAATTGTAGAAGGTTCTGTAGGGCAAGTTGCGGTTTTCGGGAATAATCAACAGAAGCTGCTCAAGTACCTTGTCCCGCATGACTCTGCCCACATCAGCGCTAGCCGACGGCTTGTCCACTGTGGTTATGGTTGCTCTGAGCGAATAGATGCGGCGTCTCAGCTTGCCGTCTAAAGTGTGCTTCTGTGATTGGCAGGGTTCAGCTGTCTTGGAAACTGTGATTTGGGCGTCGATGTCTTTGAGCAGTTCCCGGTCATAGTTAGCTTGCGAGCATAGGACACGGGCTAAGCCGCCGTCGTCTTTGACAACTCTTAAGCGGGACTCGATTAAGCGCAATACAGTTATGACGGGGTTCTCAAATTCGCTCAAGTTGCGATTAGCCTCCTAGCTGTGCTTTTGAAGTAGAACCGCTGATTCCCAAACGTAAACGGCGTGACGGTTTGGACTTCGTAGTCTTCGCCTTGCCTCCTGATTTTGTCGTGGACTCGGACGGGAAGAAACGTGTAGAAAGCCAAGTAGTCGTTGAGGTAGTAGCCTGCCTCAATCATGACCTGCTCAGCCTTAAGCGGAGAAACAACCGCTAGCAAATCCAGCGGCTCACCAAACGTCACAGTGGCGGCGGCTTCGCGGACAGGATACAGCGTGACGGCTTCGCCTTTGCTTCTCAGAATTTTGGTGAATTGGGTTTTGGGTTCCTCGTAGTTTAGGAAGAGCTGGGATAGCCAGCAAACTGTCGCCATAGCCCATTTGTTCTCGACTGGGCTGTAGTCGTGGTGTTTGGCGCCCCAGAACATGAACTCCGATGAGTGTTTGCCGATGACTTCTACGCTGAGTTTGAGGCTGGGTTGGTCGTGGTTTTTTCGGATTCGCCAGAGGATTCCACTGGTGACGGCGTCGTAGTAGTCGCATGCCACAGTTCGGTTGACGACGTCTATGTAGCCCGCCCAACACACCGCAGGGTCATAAGCTGGATAAGTGGCGCTAGCACGAATGCTGTTTAGAAAGCTGTAGACCCGCTGACAAGTTAAGCTCCAACCTTCCACCGCGTACAAACCCACCAAGGCGTAAGCGAAGGGGTCATCGTAAACCTCATTCTCACTCAAACCGACACGGTGCCACTTGCCATCTGCGGGGTCAAAATTAAGCCACAGCTTCTCAAAACCTTCCCTGAGAAAACCAACCGCCTTATCCATGATGCCTTGGTAAACAGGTGCGTTGGCTGTGTCGTGCTTCTCCGCTAATAGCTTGAGACCTGCTAGCCCGTAGAGGCATTCAATGTCGAATTGCAGAAGCCACGCATCCCCAAGTGTGACGGCTCGTGCGAAGCCGCCGTAGGCCTGCTGGCCCTGCATGGTTTTAAGGAAAGTTCCAGCCGCCAGCTTAGCAGAATCCAAATAGCTGGAATCATTCGTGAGTTCATGGGCACGCAGAAGGGCAGGGATGGCTCTGCAGGCGTCCACGCTGTAGTAGTATGTGCTGGTTTCTGCGCTTT
>JAOZHV010000043.1 GCA_026014725.1 Candidatus Bathyarchaeota archaeon
GTGACCCAGCATCGCTGGACTTGCTGGGACAGTGCCGAAGGCGACTTCGGTCACGTAGTAGAACTTTTCTTGGTCTGAATGATAGGTGTCAACCATGTTTTTCACCTTTGACTATGAGGTGGCGATTGACTCGAAGAGCCACGCCACAATTGTGATTTCTTCCCTGTACAGGAAGGGCTTCACGTCGGTTATGTCGACGTCTCGGTAACTGTGAACATCGCAAAACGCCACGCCACGCACGTCAACAGTTGCCTGCACAAAATCGCAGTACAAAACTGCAGAAGACACCCCGTCCGACGGGTTTGTTGTCCGCGCCATGAGGTAGAGGTAGCCGTCGTCGTTGACGTAGTTCATGAGATTTTGAGTTAGAGTGATGGTTACGGTTTGGTCGGTTCCTGCAGTGCCAACTTGAGTGTCTCCCCAAGAACCCGCCGCGTGATTCCACACTTTCAGGGTCACGCCATAGCCAGCAGGCGACGCCCCAAAGCCTTCGAACGCCAAGGCAAGACGCTTTAGACACTGCTTTCTCGGTTCATTTCGGCATTCTCCAGCTTTGGCGCCTATTTTGAAACGGAAAAGCATAAACGCAAACTCACCGCTGCCAGTTGCGCTTTTTGAGTGTCTTTGGTCGTCACTTCCCCAAAGATTCACATACTCAGGATTGGGCAGTTCCGTCCAGAGAGGGCTTGACGGTTCAGGTTCGCTGGTGGCTGCTGCATCGTAGGCTTTGTGAGTTGCCGACGCAGCGTCTAACGGGTAAAAATTGTAGAAAGTTCTGTAGGGCAAGTTGCGGTTTTCGGGAACAATCAACAGCAACTGCTCAAGCACTTTGTCCCGCATAACTCTGCCCACGTCAGCGATAGCCCGACGGCTTGTCCACTGTGGTTATGGTTGCCCTCAGGGAGTAGATGCGCCGCCTTAGTTTGCCGTCTAAAGTGTGTTTCTGCGTTTGGCATGGTTCAGAGGTTTTGGATACTGTGATTTGGGCGTCATAGTCTTTGAGCAGTTCCCTGTCATAGTTGGCTTGAGTACAGAGGACATGGGCTAAGCCGCCGTCGTCTTTGACAACTCTTAAGCGGGATTCGATTAGGCGCAGAATAGTGACAACTGGATTCTCAAACTCGCTCAAGTTGCGATTAGCCTCCTTGCGACGCTTTTGAAGTAGAACCGCTGGTTTGCAAACGTGAAAGGCGTGACGGTTTGGACTTCGTAGTCTTCTCCTTGTCGCCTGATTTTGTCGTGCACTCGGACGGGAAGAAACGTGTAGAACGCCAAATAGTCAGTCAGGTAGTAGCCTGCCTCAATCATGACCTGCTCAGCCTTAAGCGGAGAAACAACCGCTAGCAAATCCAGCGGTTCACCATACGCCACTGTTGCGACGGCTTCGCGGACAGGATACAGCGTCACAGCTTCGCCTTTGCTTCTCAAAATCTTGGTAAACTGGGTTGCGGGCTCCTCGTAGTTTAGGAAAAGCTGGGCTAGCCAGCAAACCGTCGCCATAGCCCACTTGTTCTCGACTGGACTGTAATCGTGGTGTTTGGCGCCCCAAAACATGAACTCCGCCGCATGTTTACCGATGACTTCCACGCTAAACTTGAGGCTGGGTTGGTCATGGTTTCTTCGTATTCGCCAGAGGATGCCGCTGGTGACAGCGTCGTAGTAGTCGCATGCCACAGTTCGGTTGACGACATCTATGTAGCCAGCCCAACACACCGCAGGATCATACGCAGGATAAGTGGCGCTAGCACGAATGCTGTTTAGGAAGCTGTAGACTCGCTGACAAGTTAAGCTCCAACCTTCCACCGCGTACAAACCCACCAAAGCGTAGGCGAAGGGGTCATCGTAAACCTCATTCTCGCTCAAACCGACACGGTGCCATTTGCCATCGGCAGGGTCAAAATTAAGCCACAGATTCTCTAAACCTTCCCTGAGAAAGTCAACCGCCTTATCCATGATGTTTTGGTAGAGTGCTGCGTTGGCTGTGTCATGCTTCTCCGCCAACAGCTTGAGACCTGCCAACCCGTAGAGGCATTCGACGTCCAATTGCAGAAGCCACGCATCCCCAATTGTCACAGCTCTGGCGAAGCTGCCGTAGGCTTGCTGGTCCTGCATGGTTTTAAGGAAAGTTCCAGCCGCCAGCTTAGCAGAATCCAAATAGCTGGAATCATTCGTGAGTTCATGGGCACGCAGAAGGGCAGGGATGGCTCTGCAGGCGTCCACGCTGTAGTAGTATGTGCTGGTTTCTGCGCTTT
>JAOZHV010000044.1:300000-393571 GCA_026014725.1 Candidatus Bathyarchaeota archaeon
GAAGAAACGTGGCTTCAGCAGTGCAGCCTCACAAACTCTACACGTTTATTGGTGCGGCAAGGGCGTTTCTGAAGAAGCCCGATGAAGCGTTTTTCTTCCCGCCTGAAGGGCAAAGCCTGTCGCCTGTAAAGGTCAGGCGTAATCTGAAGAATCGCGGTTCATCAACGGTTTTTTTGGTGATTAACCAGTTGAATGCTGTTCCAGACGTTTTGTGGGGGCAACTCTACCGCTCACAGCGTTCACTGCGCAAGTTAATTGAGTTAAATGATTACAGGGTTCTCAGGGATGCAGTTTGGAGTAACGAGAAAAATCGTAGCATCTTTGTTTTTGAGCTGGAAGCGCAAGTTTTGCCGAACGTTAAGAAGCATTTGGGTCCACCGCTTGAGCGTGAAGAGGAATGCGAGAAGTTCTTGGCAAAGTATTCCGCCAGCAAGGGCGTGGTCTCTGGTCCATACGTTGAGGATGGTCGCTGGGTGGTCGTGGTGCCTCGGAAAAACGTGGATGTTGCGGCTCTTTTGCAAGAGAAGCTTGCGGATGGTGGGAAGAATGCTGGTGTTGCCGAGTTGATTGCAAAGTCTGTCCGTAAGAGTTTCAAGGTTCTGGTTAATGAGGAAGTGTTGCCTGTCTACAAGCGCGAGGAGGATTTCGCCGTGTTCTTGACTGAGTTTCTTGTGGGTAAGCCGTTTTGGCTAAAAACCCAGTAAACCTAAAACTACAAGTGCCGCTCCGATTATTAGGCAGTAGATGGAGAATAGGTAGAATTTCTTTGCTGCCAAACTCTTCCATAGCACCTTTAGAGCCAAAAAGCTAACTGCCACGGTTATGGCTACTGAAGCAACCAGTTCCAGTGCGCCGATGCCTGCAATTGACAGCGCGTTGTGTTCTTGGTATAGTGTCATGCCTAAGGCGCCGATGACTGCTGGAACCGAGAGTAAAAACGAGAATTTGAAAGCTACTTCCCTTCTTATGCCGAGTAGGAGGGCGACGGCGATGGTTAAGCCGCTTCTTGAAATGCTTGGGATGATGGATATGCCCTGCATTACGCCGATTAAAAACGCGACTGGGTAGCTTATGGTGTCTTTTCGCTCAGTGGTGAATTTTGTTGTGAAGAGGATTATGCCGCCAGCGATTAATCCCGCGCCTAAAAGCGCAAGAGTGTTAAAGTAAGCGTCTAACTCGTTGCCCGCCAGCAGTGCTATGAGGGCTGTTGGGATTGTGCCGATGATTATAGGCATGATTAGTTTGCCGTCTTGCGAGTGAAAATCTCGTTTCCAAAGTGCTGAGAGTACGTTTTTGATGGTGCCCCTAAAGTAAACCAAAATCACAAACAACGTGGCGACATGCAGCACTACGTCAAAGAGCAATGGTACGGTTAAGCCAAAGAAGTGTTCGGCGATTCTTAGGTGACCTGTACTGGAGATGGGTAACCATTCTGTTATGCCTTGGATTAAGCCTAAACTTATTGATTGCAAGATATCCATGAGAGGTTCCGCTGTAAGTGGTTATTAAATAGTCTATTTAAATCACACGCGCCTACTCGGGTTCTAGATGTACAATTACTTGAAAGTAGCAAACTGCTGGTAATATTGTCGAAGTGTTGCCGTAATGAATGCCTATCAGAAAATAAAAATCTAAAAGGGCGAGGAGCGTTTTATTTACTACTAATAGGTGTTATTGAGATTTTCCCATCAACATAACAAACTACAAAGCATTGCTCAGAAAGCCCAAAGTTTTTTTTTGGTTCTGACGATAATAGGTTCCCCCTCTTTGAGGGTGTTTGGTACAAATTCCAATATCGTTCTTTCTTGGATTTTGATATTTTTTACGTCTATGTTTAGAGGCAATTTAAGCGAAATTTTCTTCTCATTATCGTCATTTGCCATAGATTATTTCTTCTCGTCAACTATTTTGAAAATCTTAATTGTTTTACCTTCTTTACAAATGGCAACTTTTTGAGGTTGTTTATCATCTTCAGTTGAACCTAATATGCATGAACCAGAGGTTAAATTCTTAAGCACTTCAGCATCAAAATTGAATGAGAAACGCTCAATAGTTATTGAATCGTTTACTTTACAGGTGTCTGTAACTTTTATTAAATGCGATTTGGCTTCCACTGCTTTCCTTTTCTCCGGCATTTTTTTACCTCAATGCTATTTCTACGCTATGTAGATTTAAGGCTTGTTAGATTGATTATGATTTGACTTTTCTTAAATATTTTGCAGCTCGGTTCGCCAATTTGAAGTCCTCTATTGACCTCAATAGAACCCCTTGCCCTGTATTCAGAGGAGCAAAAAGTAACATGAACTCAGTATACTTGGGATATTTTATAAAAGTTGTCTGTCGTGTTTCATTTGTTACATTATTGTATATAATATTCAATTCGACTTCCACGGCTTTCAACTCATCACGTGATGTTTCCAATATATCCACAGAGTCTAGGAGCCAAAGTTCGGGCTTCTGAATCTATCCTCAGGTTTATTTCAATAGGCTTCCTTGTGGTTCTGTTTAGTAATCCAAGCATTATGTTGTAGGCTACTACGTACATTGAACCCTCTTGGTTGCACGTAGTAACAGAGCGCCACGACAAAACACTCATCCTGTACGTAGTAAAAGCGTAAGGCAACCCCCTCTTCCAAAAGCGCCTTTTTATAATAGGAAAACGCTAAAAGATGAAACCTATAATTTGTTTTTGAGGGGTAAATGCTTTGCCGCCAGCAGCTGTGAAAAGTGTTAAAGACTTGATTTTTTGGCAGTATGCAAAAATTATTGCCCAATCAGCAGGGATCGGAAAGAAAGATTATGGTTTTGTCATGAACAGGTTTAAGGAGCTCAAGCAAGGGGAAATCTTTTGGAACGAAATCCGAGAATACGTTAAAGAAAGGGAGCATTCTGACCAATGCATCTTCTGCGGCGCAACAACAAACCTAACACTTGAACATTTACTGCCACAGAAATTCCACGGTCCAAACACCGAAAAAAACCTCGTTTGGATATGCAAAAGTTGTAACTCCCAAAAAGGAGCCAGACGCCTCTACGAGCACTTCGCCATACAAGCAGGCGTTGAAGCAGCCAAATACGGCGTGCCACGTATAGCAGAAGGCAAATACCTAAAACTAGCCTTTGAAACCTTCAAAGAAAATAACCTCCTAGAAACCAGTCAAGACCAATTAGTCAGCCAGATTTGCCCAAAATGCAACATGAAAACACTCTGCATAAGACAAGGCACAGAAGGCAAACTTTCACCTTTCTGTATCGATGGCATGTTGACACTGTGCTTCATGAATTGCTAAATATCTTTGACTTAAAATAGAAAAAAACCAACCACCGCACTATGGTATCCATTTTGTTTTTATGTTTAATGTTTTGTAATGCGGGTCATCAGTTAACACATAGTCAGCTTCGCCATTTTTCACGTATGAAGCGATTATAGCATCAGCAAGCGGTATTTTTCGATTTGACAGCAACAGACCACCAGTGATTAATGCATGCTCTTCATCTAACGGCACGACTT
The DNA here is from genome assembly GCA_026014725.1 of Candidatus Bathyarchaeota archaeon. Classification (NCBI taxonomy): domain Archaea; kingdom Thermoproteati; phylum Candidatus Bathyarchaeota; species Candidatus Bathyarchaeota archaeon. Next base: position 303,512 of record JAOZHV010000044.1, read on the forward strand.
CCACCCCACGCTCTTTTAATAATCGTATTTTGTTTTCAGCAGCTTCCTGACCAATTCTCGCACCCGCAATTTCAACAAATTCAGCCAACACAACTGTAGGAACCAACAGATGCCCTCTGAGTTCTTTTTCCAAAAAATCTCTAGCTTTTCTACCCATTTCAGCAGTGGCGGGAACTTCCAAGAAAAACAAAAGACGAGTATCAGCGACACAGGTCAACGCCAGTTTCTCCGACGCTCATCAAGCTCAGCAAGAATTTTTTTAAATTCTTCTTCACCAACGGGTTCGCCAGGCTCTAAGGGCGGCAATGGTTTGAGCACAATTTTATCGTCTTCCGAACTAGCTTCTAGGATTGCTCCTTCTTCTATGCCGAATTTGGTGCGCAATTCTTGGGGGATGGTTACTTGACCTTTCCGTTTAACTCTAACACGGGACAACTAAACCACAGTCACACTAATGCACAGTCCAACTTAAGAACCTTCTGCCACCAAAAAAACACAAATCACGCTTTAAAAATGGAGAGGTGCTAAAAGCCAACCCATCGGCTGGCTGTACAATTTTTGCGTGGCTCACCAACCTATTTGGCGTCTATTAGTATCCTATTTGGATGCTATTAGAACTTCTATGCAGAAACTATAGAGGGGTAGGTCAAAACGACGCTCCACAAGGCTACAGACCAAGCATATTTGGAGCCTAATAGAGGTTCTATGTATAAACCTATAGGGGGTAGGTGAAATCTGCTCCTTCACGGCTGTGGGGCAGGCATATTTGGATTCTAATACTTAACCATTGCACTACACCCTAATGGGGTATCTTATTGGCGCAAAATTGCTCCAAAAGCATGTTAATTTACTACGACCATTGCTACTACGACCATTACGGAAGCCATTGCCCATCTGGAATGGTCGTGGTAAAATTTTCAAAGGCAACCATAGTCACCTATTTGTTGGTCGTAGTAAACCGCCCAAATTGCTTTTTATAGGGGGATAGGGGTAGGGTGCAGAGCAGCAAAAACACATTGCGGTTGATTGTTTGGCTTTTTTTAAATGGTTTTTTGAATGCCAAAATTGTTTATAGGGCTGGTTTGGGCTTGGCTTAGAGTTGACGGGCGAAAGAAAAATCCCACTGGGTCATGCTAGTGCCCAACTGCATTGCACCATTCATTGCCACTCAACATTTCTTGTGGATTCTAAAACGCTCAAAACATGCACTCACACCAACAAAGAAAAACAAAAAAACCAAAACCTAGAAAGCAATAAATCAACCAAACCGCCACTACTAGCGCATGAACCATTTTCTAGACTACCTAAAAGAGGAAAACATGAGCCTCTTCACCGACTACTACGAACTAACCATGTGCGCAAGCTACTACGACAACAACAACTTCCAACCAGCAACATTCGACCTCTTCATAAGACGCCTACCACAAAACCGCTCATACTTCCTCTTCGCAGGACTAGAACAAGCACTCCAATACCTACAAACCATCAAATTCACACAACAACACCTCACATACCTCAAAAAACAAGGCTTCAACCAAAACTTCCTAAACTACCTAAAAAACTTCAAATTCACAGGAGACGTACACGCCATCCCAGAAGGCACAATAGCCTTCCCAAACGAACCCCTAATCCGCATCACCGCACCCATCATAGAAGCCCAACTAATCGAAACCTTCCTCCTAAACACCATAAACCTCCAAACCACCATAGCAACCAAAGCCTCAAGAGTAATCCACGCAGCCAACGGCAAAACAATCATCGAATTCGGCCTACGACGCGAACCAGGCATCGACGCAGGCATGAAAGTAGCACGCTCAACATACATCGCAGGATGCCAAGGCACAAGCAACGTCCTAGCAGGCATGACATACAACATCCCCGTCTTCGGAACCATGGCACACTCCTTCATCATGTCATACCTCAAAGAAATCGACGCCTTCCGCGCCTTCGCCAAAACCTTCCCAAACAAATCCACACTCCTCATCGACACCTACAACGACATCACAGGCGCAGAAAAAGCCACCATAATAGCCAAAGAACTCGAAGCAAAAGGCCACAAACTCGGCGGAGTCAGACTAGACAGCGGCGACATGCTCAAAAACAGCAAAAAAATCAGAAAAATCCTCGACGAACAAGGATTAAATTACGTCAAAATCTTTGCAAGCGGCGACTTAGACGAATTCAAAATCGCACAACTACTCAAAGGAGGCGCAAAAATCGACGCCTTCGGCGTCGGCACAAAGATGGGCACATCAGCCGACCGACCCTACCTTGACGTCATCTACAAACTATGCGAAACCATGACAACAGACGGCATCTACGCACCCATCATGAAATTAAGCAAAGACAAAATTACCCTCCCAGGCAGAAAACAAGTCTACAGATTCACCAACCACGACAGCACTTTCAAAAAAGACATCATCGCCTTAGCCGACGAAAAGATAGACGGAGAACCACTATTGATTAAAGTAATGGAAAAAGGCAAACTAACCTACAAATTACCATCACTAACCCAAATCCGCGAAACAGCCGCAAAAAACCTTGCTAAATTACCAAAGAAATACAAGACGCTAACCAACGCTTCTATTTATCCTGTCGAATTAAGCGTCAAACTGCAAAACCTAATTGAAACGCTCAAGCAACAATTAACAACAAACGAAATTAACTTCCATAACCATTAGCGGTCGCCTACCACATGGACATTTTATTGTTATTTTGGCTGAAATGGCAAACACTTAATAATCTTCTTGAAAAAGGTAAAATGCTATCACAAAAAGAGAGGACATGAATGCAACCAGCCATAGTTGCTGTCGGCAGAACCAAGTTTGGAGAACACTACGGCAAAGAGCCAGAAAAACTAATAGAGGAAGCCTGGCTTGCCGCTTCAAACGAATGCAACATAGAACGCAAAGACCTTGAAGCCTGTTACATGTCAGACTGCTTTCTCCCAATCACCAACAAACTAGGTCTAGAAGAGGGCTTTCTCTCAGAACTAACCGAACTCCATGTACCCATGGAAGTAATGCGCTCCTTTAGCGCTGCCCTGCAAACAGCATGCTACGCCATTCAGGCAGGAGTTTACAAAACTGTACTCGTGGGCGGCATTGAGAAAATGACTGACCGGTGGGACAAGATTCGCGATGACCTTATGCTTCTTGATGACCCATGGAGCTTTTACGCCGGTGGAACACCCGAATCAAACCATGAACTCATGCTAAGAGCATACATCAAACGGTATGGCATAGAGGGCGAACCGCTCGACCAGTTCAACACCGCTTTAGCTCAGATTAGCGTCAAAAATCATGATAACGCAAGCAAAAACAAATACGCACAATACCAAAAAAGAATCACCATTGACCAAGTCCTAAACGCAAGAAAAACATCCCATAAACCATTAGGACTTCTCGATTTTGCCCCAATCTCAGATGGCGCATCAGCCCTAATCCTAACCAGCGAATCAGTTGCCAAGACCTTAACTGAAAACCCACTCTACGTTTTAGGCTACGGTTCAGCCACCGATTACCTCTACTATCCAGGACGAGAAGACCTCTCACATTTTGTAGCCGCTGAGCTTGCAATGAAGAACGCATCCAAAACAACCAAGATATTGCCGTCTGATTTGCAGGTCATCGAAGTCTATGACCAATCCACCATGATGGAGATGGTCTCGCTTGAGGACTTGGGCTTTTATTCACCAGGGACTGCTTGGAAAAACATTTTTGACAGCTTCCCAAATAATCAAAACTACTACAAAATTGGTGATAAGAAACTATTCGTGAACACGAACGGCGGCTTAAAAGCTGACGGCAACCCGTTGGGCGCAACTGGTGGCGCGCAAATTTTTGAGATTTATCGACAGTTACGTGGAGAAGCAGGAGAGAGACAAGTTAAAATCGATGATAGTTTACCAAAGAAGGGATGCACCCTTGAGTTTGAAGGCTTTGGCACAAAAGCGTACGTTACAATTTTCGGAGGGCATAACGCTTGAGCAGTGAACCCATAGAGCGTCGTGTCTCTTACTTAGGCGATAGATTGAGAGCTAGTCGTTGCCAGATTTGCGGTAAAGAGTATTTTGAAGTACGTGATTACTGTAGCAACTGTGGCAGAAAAAGCTACGGAAAAATGGACAGTGCAGACCTTTTCTACGACAAGGGCACGCTGGAACTTTGCACCCTAATCAACGAGCCTACAAATAAGTTCACCAAACTTGAAAAATTCGTTTACGGTATCGTAGCTTTCCGTGACGGCAAAATCCGCGTGCCCGCTCGACTAACTGACCAGTTAATTTGCGATGAACAAGAAGTTGACCTCTCAAAGCTTGAAGGCAGAGAAGTTATTCCTCGGTTTAGGCGGCGCTATTCTGTTGGGCGCGGGGATGTTGTTCCAACGATTTCTTTGGCTTTCACATTAACCGATGAATACTACCCACACCAAGAGTACACAATAGTTGAGCCCAAAAAGGAATATGAATTCCCAGGCATCGTGGGCTATGGCGCTTATACTTCTAGGTTCCGTATAAAAGAGACTGGGATGGAGCGGTCTGTACCCTTCATTGATGAAGATGCTGTAACTGCCGCGGTGGAAGCTGGAAAGTTGGCGCTCATTCATTCAGGACTAGACAGTTCTCGAGTTGGGAAGGTTTATGTTGGTTCAGAATCAAACCCGTATGCCGTTAAGCCAATTGCTTCGAAAGTAGCGCAGGTTCTCCAACTAGGCGAAGAAGACGGTGACATTCAAGGGGTTGATGCTGTGGACACCGAGTTTGCCTGTAAAGCTGCGACAAGTATGTTCAAAGACGCAGTAGCGCTTGTGAGCTACCAACGTTCAGGCATAAACTACGCTATGGTTATCGGTGCAGATAACTCTCAGGCGGCACCAAGAGGTTGCCCAGGCGGAGAATTAGATACTTTCGTGGGGTACGGTGGTGCAGCGTTCCTTTTTGGCAAACATGATGTTATTGCTGAAGTTGAGGGCTGGTACTCATGCACATCAGATACGCCTGATTTTTGGCGTCGCGACGGAGAACCGTTCCCTATGCATGGCGGAAGATTCACAGGTGACCCAGCCTACTTTAAACATGTACGCAAGGCAGCCTCAAAACTTATGGAGCGATTAAACCTTAAAGCAAGTGATTTGAATTATTTTGTGCCTCATCAACCTAACCCGCAGTTTCCAGCCCGCATCGCCAAAGAACTTGGTTTTAGAGATGACCAGATTTTGCCATCGCTTTTGATAAGTAAGTTTGGCAACACTTATTCTGGTTGCTCGCCTGTGGGTTTAGCGGCTGTTCTTGATATTGCTAAACCTGATGAGCGTATTTTAGTTGCCAGTTACGGTTCAGGTGCAGGAAGTGATGCATATGTGCTCAGGACAACCAACCAACTTATTGATAAGCGGAAACGACAGAAAATCACGGTGAAGTTTCAAGCAGAAAATCCATTTATTGAATACCTTGATTACACTACCTACCGACGGCTCAAGCTCGGCATGTAGTGTAACATAAGAACTTTTTTTAATCTTACAATCCTGCTTTTAACAAAGCCGCTTATTTACTGCCTAACCATAGTGATAGGCAAATATCAATCACATACGCTTAAAAAGTCATTTTCGTGTCTTACTGATAGTTGTTTCTTGAAAATCAAGATACTGACAGGAACGTGCTTTAGTACTGTGCAGTAAATTGTATAGTTCGGTAAAACGGAACAAGAAAGGGAACTCGAGATTTTAGGCAGAAATAGTCAACGGGAAAGGCAGGTATTGGTTTTTGAAAATTTCGATTATTGGTTCAGGTATTGTTGGACAAGCTACTGGTATAGGATTTACCACCAATGGCAACAGAGTAAAATTTTACGACATTGATAAGGGCAAGTTGTTAGCTCTGAAAAGTAAAGGCTACGATACAACCGATAATTTGGTTGACGCTGTTAATTTTTCGGATATACTTTTTGTTTGTGTGCCGACGCCAACAGTTGGCAGAAAGATTGATTACAGGTACATTTATGACTGCACAAAAACAATAGCTAATGCACTCGAAGAAGCACAAAAATACACAGTGGTTACTTATCGTAGTACCATTCCTCCTCAGACAACAAGAACTAACTTAATTCCGTTGCTTGAAACTTATTCTAATCTAAAAGCAGGCGCTGATTTTGGCGTCTGTATGAACCCAGAATTTCTCAGAGAAAAAAGCGCTCAAGAAGACTTTCTCAATCCTAACAGGATAGTCGTGGGCGCCTTAGATGAAAGGTCAGGTGTTCCTCTACGGAAAATTTATTCTTCTTTTAAATGCCCCATCATTTTCACGGATTTAGATACAGCTGAGATGATAAAATATGCTTCCAACACGTTTCTCGCAGCTAAAATTTCTTTCTTTAACGAGATTTACCTAATTTGCCAGAAATTAAATATAAACCCCAAAATTGTGGCAACCGCGGCTGCCCTTGACCCGAGAATAGGTAGCTATGGTGTGGATGGAGGAAAACCGTTTGGTGGAATGTGTTTACCCAAGGACCTCTATGCTTTCATTTACTTTACTAAGTCTATGGGGCTCAATCCAGCTATGTTACAAGCTATCGCTAAAGTTAACGAGGAAATTGGTCTTTACTGTTCAACCAAACAGGAACCGCAAATAGAAGTGAGGCTACCGCAAACTTGCTCGTCTTAGGCTTGATTGGTTTCTCAATGTTGAGTATAGTCATTATAGTTTACGTTTTTTATTATTATTTAGTATTAAGGAAGGCGTCAATTACCTCATTCACTGATTCATTAATAGCTCATCAAAAGAGAGGTAGCTTTGTTAATAATTTGGCGAATGTTTCGATAATAGTCTCAACTTTCAATGAAGCCAAAGTGATTGAAAGAAAAATCAAAAACATTTCTCAACTTAACTATCCAAAAGATTTGCTTGAAGTAGTTGTTTATGATGATAATTCGACGGATGACACTAGTACAATCGCAGAAATAACCTTAAAAGAAACGAGGCTTCACGGAACTGTAATCCACAGCCCCAGCAGGTTGGGCTTAAACAGGTCACTTAATACTGCTATAGACAAAGCCAAAAACAACATAATTTGTATTACAGACTCCGATGTTTTGCTTGACAAGGATGCGCTAATTAACGCGGTGAACGTTCTGCAGGAGTGTGAAAATGCTGGGGGCGTTACTGGTCATATTCAACCAGTGTTTGAGGGCAGAGGTGTCGCTCAAACCTCTGAATCTTCGTACAGAGACTTTTATCATATTTCGATGCTGGCGGAAAGCTCGTTGCATTCTGCTTTTCCAGGCAATGGTCCATTAATTGTTTATGATAAGTCAAAAGTTCCCTCAAAAATCCCGAATGATTACGGCAGCACTGATGCTAACATCGCGATGAACATTATAAGACATGGGTTAAGATTCCTCTATGTTCCGAATTCAATAGTTTATGAGCCCTCGCCTGAGAATCTTGGGGACCATCAACTGCAAAAGATTCGACGTGCTAAGAGGTTGTTACAGGTATTCTTGAGGAATTACGATGTAGCTTTGACTATCAAGTATGGTAGTTTTGGGCACACAATTTTTCCGTTAAAACTGTTGATGCACGCCCTATGTCCTCTGTTATTACTTACAGGCTTAGTACTAATCGGTCTCTATGTTGCTTTAGCCCAAAACATTTTCCTTTACGCTTTAGCTGGCGCAATCTTAACTGGCACTTTAGTTCTATCGATAGCCTTTAAACGCTTTGGCAGTTTACTCTCAAGCTTTATACTTCACCAGTGCTATCTAGTAATTGGACTGCTTTCGTCACATAGAAAAAGTGTCTATTGGAAGACCATAGACCGAAAGACGAAAATTAAGTTTTAATCAGGACAGATGACCTGAATGGTGAATGTACTAAAAATACTGTATTTTCTCAGGCAGGCGAATAAGCGACTTTACTGGGACGGCGACAAGCTCAAGCGTTATCAAGATAAACGCTTTCGCAGCGTAGTAAAATATGCATACGAAAACGTGCCGTTTTACCATGAATACTACAAGAAGTATAATATTGATATTAACAGTATTCAACGACTTGAAGACCTATCTAAACTGCCGATTGTTAAGAAAGCTGAGTTTAAGAGGCAGAGCCTTAAACAAATTGTATCTGGTGAATATGATCTCTCCAAGCTCAAGATAGTTCGAACAAGTGGGTCAACTGGAACCCCCTTTGAAGTTTACATTAACCAGACCGAGAATGCTTGGAGAAAAGCAATTTACATGCGAGCAAACATTGCTTGTGGGCAGAAACCAAGAGACCGTTGGGTCGTATTAACATCGCCTACTCATTTTCATGATACTACTAATTTTCAGCGCAGAATAGGTATTTTCGCTCAAAACTGCATTTCGCTCTTTGAACCAACAGATCAGAAAATTCAACAAGTAAGCGAGGCAAAACCCGATGTTTTGGATGGGTATTCAAGTTCGCTTGTTATGTTAGCTAAAGAAGTGCAGAAAAAAAATATTTCATCAATAAAACCACATATTGTATTCGGTAATGCTGAATTTATAGACCAAAACTCTAGGCAATGCATCGAAGATGCTTTTGGCGCACCTTATTGTGATCAGTTTGGCTGCGCAGAGATCGACAGGAGCGCTTGGCAATGCCTTGAGCGGCAAGGTTACCACATGGATGTTGACAGCGTCATAACAGAATTTTTGGATAAAGATGGCGCGGCAGTTTCAGCTGGAGAACGAGGCGAGGTGGCTTACACTAGCCTGTTTAATTATGTTATGCCTTTCATCAGGTACGCAATAGGTGACATCGGTGTACCTTCAGATGACATTTGCACATGCAGACGAAAGCTACCATTAATGAAGTTGGTTGAAGGTCGGCTGGATTCATTCCTCAAATTTCCCAACAACAGAGTGTTGTCTCCTATGATTTTCAACTATGCTATCAGCACGTTTAATCATTACAAAGACATTGACCAATTTCAAATACATCAAAAGAAAACTGACCTCATTAACGTTAACTTGAAGGTAAAAGAATTCTCCATAAACAAGGATGCGTTTGCTGTAGAATTTGGCCGTCACCTCAAGAAGTTCTTTGATTTACCCGACGATGTACAATTTAACATTTCTTTTGTGGATGAAATACCGCTGTCAAAAACTGGAAAATTGCGGTCAATTTGGTCTGATATACCAAATGGTTAGGAGCGCTGAACTATGGAGCCTAACTGTCTTTTACAACCAAAACGCTTGCTCTTTTTGTCTTTTCTACCGTTTTTTATATGGCTGATAATGGTTCTGAAGTTACAGGCGACTTATGTTTCTGCGGTTGAATCTGATGCGCTTGCCATGATTAACATTCTTTTTCCGTATTTTTGGATTATACTCGCCTTATTGATAAGCATTTGTTTATATGCTTTTTACAGGAAAGACAGCCCCTCTTGGTTGCACGTGATTTTGTTAGTCCAACTTTCGTTGATGCTTTATTACACGCCTTTTTTGCTTGGTGGTTTTTCTTGGAGCCCTGACAGCCTCTGGCATGGTGGGGTCGCCGAATATATTCCAGCTCTGCTCACAGGTTCAAAATATGTGCTAACGGATTACGGGCAAAGCTACCCGCTCTCTTTCCTAGTCACCTATGGAGTTGAAAAGCTCCTTCGAGTCAATATTCAAACTTACAGTCTGTACATTTTTCCGCCACTCTGCATTGCTTTATTCTCAAGTTTAGCGTATTTGTTTCTTTCAAGAATTTCAAATAAATCAACAGCTTTTATAGCGATGTTACTTGCGTTGCCCGCATTGCACTACTTCGAGCCTCACGTCTCGCCTTTTGCCACTGGAACAGTTCTGTTGTTAGTATCACTGCTCCTCTTGACATACACGGGCACTAAAGCAGCTATCTTGAATTTGCTTGTTATTGCCGCCCTCGTTTTGACACATCCAGTCTCACCAATCTTTTTAGGACTTTATGTGTCTTCAGTTTTACTCGTAAGCTTGACGCAAGTAAGGAGGGATTTTTTAAAAAGTAAGGCTACTCGAAGTTTTGTAAGGGTAAATGTTGTTTTACTGTTTGTGTTTCTAATTATTTTTTGGTCGTATTGGACATTTTATAAAGTTGCACCAAATTATGTGGGCGTAAAAACTCCTGTGGCAAATATCCTTAATCTAAACTTTATAACCAATCTAGTGAATGCTGTTGAATGGACTGCAGGAGGGCAGGGATTTATTTATCCACTGATCAGTCACCTTAGCCTTTTCATATACGCCCTTTTTATGGTTGGAGTTTTGGCCGTCTTTGTCTTTAACCTCTTTAAAATTATCAAGAAAAAGGATACACTAACTACAGTACGAATAGAACTAGCGCTGACAGCAATTCTTTCTGCCGCAATGAGTTATCTGCTTTTTTCTTCTTCTGGGGAGCGCTTCTTGCTTGGCAGGGGGTTGATATTTTTCCTTCTGCTAGGTTCTGCTTGCATTGCAACGTATATTTCGCGAGATAGACCCAAGAGATTTAGGGTACAAACGGCGGCTTCGTTTGTGTTTATTCTTTTTTTGGTTTGTACATTTCCAATTATTGCTTATAGTAAAGAAGCCTACAATACTTTCACTCCCCCAGCAGAAACAGGTCTTGTCTTTATTTCAACGAAGGTGGACCTTTCAAATAAAACGATAAGTATGACCAGCGACCAGCAACTGGCATCATACGCCGACCTTACCAAAGGGTTAAATCTTGTAGACTTTCCACCCAACTTGACACGACAAAAACCAGACCTTGTAGTGATGCGAATTAACTCTTACTATTTTATCGCCATGAGATACGACTTGTCCTTTTTCAACAACAGCTACACTGCTTTATACGACAAGCTTGCCGATGATACGAGTTATAACAGAATTTACTCTAATTCTCAATTTGAAGTGTACATTAGACCTGAAAATTAACATACAAAAGATGTTGCCTACTAGAAACTCATCGCAGAAACCTAAGTGATCAGGCACTTTGGCTTGAAATAAGCCCATTAGCATACTGAAATAGGCGCTTTATCAGTAGATCCAAAAAATAGCCGCTTTGCTTAGTACAATCCGCCACAACCAGCCAGCAGCCCGAAACAGACGCAAAAACAACAACAAACTGCACTGCCAAGCCCAAAAGAAGATGAAGAAACAAAGCCAAGTGATTCTTCTTCTTTTAATAGAAAAACAAAACCAAACAAAAATCTTGATTCCTGTTATATAGGGGATAGGGGTCTTTAGCAGAGCAACAAACGTTTCTCCTATTTCTTATTCTCGTCATCTTCAACCATTCGCTTCACGCGCCTCTCAAGTTGCCTCTCATAAACATGCTCAGGAATCGGCGGAGCCAGCACCTTTTTCTTATGCAGTTCACTTGGCTGAACAATGCGTCTTTCACCAGCCTTAACGGTTACCCGCATCCCATCAAGCTGATCCTCAAAATCTTCCTGTGCCTCCACAATCCAGTAACCTTCACTTTCCGTAACAACCTTAACCTTATGTAAACCCTTGTAGAAACAAATTTCCTGACTCATAAAAATCAACAAATATTATTGTCTTCAAAACTAAATAACTCTTACTCGCAAATTCTAAAGCCTGTACTCAACACCTTTATCCACAAGAGTCACCAAACCGACACCTTCACCCACAAACTTCCTAAACAACCCAGCATTCTCAGTATGTACAGGAAAAACACGCTTCGCACTCATGTACTTGAGCGCCTTCTTGAGTTGCAGCGGCATCATATGACCAGAAACATGAACATGATATTGCGGCAAACCATAATGACTAAGCCAATTAATCAAACGCTCATAATCAAGCTCCATCTCCTCATTAAACGGCTCAGATGCCGACAAAACATAACAACTTCCAGACGCAGGCTGAATCGCATTTAACTCCTCAAAATCATAAAAACTAACAGCCAAAACAACCTTGCACTGCTGCTTCGAAACATCGAACACATCTAAAACCTTACCTCCACCACCAAAACGCTCCATCAAAGCGCTCTCCCATTTCTCATAACGCTTCTTCGACTTTCGAAAAATCAACAATCCATCATCATCAAGCGCTGGAACATGCAAGTGCTTGTCCGCGTGAAGCGCATCAAGCAAATACGCTTGTCTAAGTGAAACAGCAAGACACCGCCCATTCTCCTTTGCAACCTCAAAGAATGTGTTGAGGCGATCAACATCCGAATAACCAAACTCAGCCAACAAAATACCGTCCACTTGTCCCGCAATAGTGTTAAGCTTCGACTCAACCTCAACCTCATCTGACACCGATGCACCAATCATATTCGTAGCTTCAGTCACAACCGCAACAGGTTCAGTCTCACGTGCCTTCTCCACAAACTCCCAAGTCATCTGGGGCTTTGCGCCGTGGTCACGAAAATCGCCCGTATACACGACTGTGCCGCTGGATGTATGAATTAAAAACCCGTAAGCACCCGGAACAGAATGATCCACATGAAACGGCTCAACAACTATACCTCCAACCTGAATCTTGTCGCCAGTACGAAACGATCTAAAGCTGATATCCGCAACATTGAACTCTAAATCAGCCCGCCGAATGTCGCCTAACGTTTTAAGAATTGTCTTAGTTGTCTCACCACAATATACCGGGACCTCACGTTTGATAAAAGACAAATAAGCCGAATGATCCAGATGCCCATGTGACAAAAACACGGCATCAACCTGTGGCTCAGACCCGTCAAAACGGTAAACACCATTAAGTTTGGGTAAAATTCCTAACTCTTGCAAACTTTGCTCATTTCTTGGTGATAAAAATGGCGGTGAATAATATTGTTTCTTAGCACTAAATGACATGCCAAAATCAAAGAAAACCCTTGTATCATGGTCTTGAAGTAGAATCTTGTTGCCGCCAATCTCGTTAACGCCACCATAAAACGTTAGAGATGTTTTAGCCTCAACCATTCATAACACACTCAACCTTTTACATCACAGCAAACATTTGCAATAGCCTTAATCGTGGACGGCATCGTAAAAATACTGAACACACGCGTGTACTTGGTCAAAGCAATCTTTCGAATGACCTTCGAATCTCCGCCGCCACGTAAATAACCATCGATAAAGGCTCTAGTAATTAATTCCGCTTTTCCATTACTGTTGCTATTGAACGGCTGGAGATAATGCCCACAATAATAAAGGAAAACAGCTAGGTCCCAAGCCTTGTCACCGCCTTCCATGGCTTGCTCGAAATCAATCAAAAAAACCTTACCGTCTTTTCTAATCAAGACGTTCTCAGGCTTAGTATCACCAAGCGTAATGTTTCGTGCGTGAACCTTCGCATATATTTCGCCCACCTTACGCACCTTCGCAAGTTCATCGTCTAAAACGTCTAACCTCTCAGTCACAGATATCCGCTTGATTGCTTCACTTAGGTTTTTGCCGTCAATAAAATCCATAAAAACCAGTCGCTCGGCGTTGCTCACATGCAAAATTCTAGGTACATCAAAACCTTCCTGTCGTAAAACTTCGCTTATTACGCATTCTCTTGATAGTCTATCTTGACTGGCTACCGCAAACGCGCGCGCTCCAAAAGACCATAGACTTAAAGGAAACCATTTAAATCCTGTCCAATCACGAAAACGCTTAGCTAAAACCTTTCTTTCACCATTTTTACCTCGCGCTTTAATTAAGTACACATCATTCAGCATACTACCGATAGCATAAATCTCAATGTCTGCACTTTGATCTTTCAGCAACATCTTTTGCGCAAAGCCTCTAATGTCAACTTTATCGGCAAGCGAAACCAACCCTTCTGAAGTAGAAAAGAAGGCAAACTTCTGTGGATCAACAAATGTGCAAGTTGGCTCTGATTGAATTCGCCAGTTAATTCTTTGTGTATTTACAAACGCCTCTGTATTTTGCGAAACGACCTTAATCAATTGCGGGAAAATCCCCAAAAAAGATGTGAAAAGAGTTCGCGGAGCGTTTCTTGCGAGATTGATAAGCCTTGTCTTTGGGTTTTGACACTGGGAAACAAACTTTTTAGACATCACTATAAAGCCATTTGAATAGCTAATCTTGCCCTCACGTTCAAGTTGCCTTAAGGCTATCTGATAACACTCAAGTGCAGAATCTTCATTTTGAATAAGGAACCCCATTAAGTCAGGTAAATTATATGCTAAGAGAGGAAAAACACGCATACGATTCAACAGAACCTCATACAGAAAGTATTGCGGCTGAATCAAAATGCGGTTTGCGAGTTCAGGAAAACTTAACGCTATATTTTCCATCGTTTCTAAAACTAGACGCTTCTTGAGATCAATTTCCCGTTGGTGTAAATAGCTTTCCCCACAAAGCGCTAAATACGGAAAGACGAGTTTACTGGCAATAGCTTCGCCGAGAAAACCTCTGTCTATGTCTCGTTCAAAAACCCATTGGTCAACTGCAAAAACAAAAACCGCTTTTTCGTCAACGTTTTTAATGTAACTCATCAGTCTTGGCTGATAATCATGAATGATCAGTAGTACCTCTTGAATTTGACGCTCGTTGCAGCCTTTGATTGAATAGCTATCAAGATAAGCTATAGCTGTGGTTTCTGATGACCCAGCAATATGTCTACAGAACTCTAAAATTTGACAGCTTAACGTGTTGTTAACGAGGGATTTTTCCTGTTTCAATCGGTCACCATGTTATGCTAATATAGAAAAGCCTATATGTTTAAAAAAGGCTTTGCAAAATAATTGCACAGTAAAAAAAGAGATTTTAGTGAATCTGTAACGCTATCGGTTTCATGCTTTTTCTACTGAATATGCCTACTGAGGGTTCGTTTTGTGCCTGAATGGGGGCTTCAGGGCTTGTTAGAGTTATTTTCTTGCAGATTAGGTTGAGTGATTCTTCAGTGAAACTCAGCATGCTTTGTCCCTCGCTTGTTAGCTTGTATACTTTTCTGGGTCGTTCGTAGTTCATGTTCCATTCGCTGCCGACGTAGCCTTTCTTTTCAAGTGTACCTAAGAGCGGGTAGATAGTGCTTGGACCGAAGTAGACGCCGAAGTTCTTGCGGATTTTTGTTATTACTTGGTAACCATGCATGGGTTCAGTGCTTAGGAATTGCAGTATTATGAGGTCTAGTAGGCCTTTCATTAGCTTAGTTGAAACCTCTTTTTGTGAGCTTGCTTTAAACATTTTTCTTTTTCTCCTTCTTGTATATTTGTGTTGAACAGTTTTTCTGTTATACCTGTATACAATATGTCTTTATTCAGACATATCTTGATTGTTTAATTATGCTATAGGTCGATATAAATCTTGACACATAATAGAAGCATAATTGGAACATATTGTGGCATATTTACCGTCAGGATTATTAACATATCTTGAATAATAACAATCATGTAAGCGCAAGCATTTGGCGATTGGTTGGATAGAGGTATGTCTGAAACTTTCAAAAAGGAAATTGTTGAACACATCATCAAGAATTTGCTTGATGTGCAGCTTTTACGTATCGTTCAGTCGCAGCCGACATGGGGTTATAGGATAAAAAAGCAGGTGGAAGAGGATTTTAACATCGTATTGCGGCATGGTGCGCTCTATCCGGCGCTGAATGGTCTTGAGGCAAAGGGTTTGCTTGCGAGTACTCGAGAGCGTAAGAATGGTCGTTCACGTAAAGTGTATACGATAACTGACAGCGGGCGAGTGTATTTGCGGACGTTTTATAGTGTGATGCAGGGTCAGATGGATTGCGCTGAGCGTGGCGTTTAGGAGTTTATTGTGAAAGATTGCCGGTTTGTTTTTGATATGGTTTGATCATGTTAAAGTTATAATGGCTTATTGCAGTCATGAAAAAGCTTTTATTCTGATTTCAATGACAAAGGGAATTTAGGAGAAATCTAAAATGACCATTGAGTCTAGTAAGAATTTGGGCGGCATAGGCGCGATATTGCTATTCATTGGTGCGATTCCGTTAGTTTCATACTTGTGGATCGTTAGTTTTGTTGGCGCAGTTTTGGTTCTGGTTGCTTTGCATGGCTTTGCCAATTTCTATCGGGAGCGGGGGATTTTTAACAATGCGCTCTACGGAGTTATCGCTGGTATTGTGGGTGGTGTGGCTGCGGTCACAGTTGCATTTACTGTAATCTTGGCGAACATTGAAGATTTAATGTATGAGTTGTTCCCTGGGTGGAACGGCGATTGGTCTTCAATTCAGGGCATGACTCCTGATCCCAGTAATATTGATGTGACAAAGCTAATTCCGTTTCTGATAGGAATCTTAGCTGTGGTTGCTATTGTGTGGATCTTTAGTATTATCGCTGCGTTCTTTGTTAGGCGTTCGCTAAAGCAGGTTTCAGATAAAACAAAGACGGGCTTGTTTGGTACTGCTGGCTTACTATTGTTGATTGGTGCAGCTTTGATAATTGTGTTTGGCTTAGGTTTCATTTTAATGTGGATTGCGGCGCTGATACTGGCAATTGCTTTCTTCAACATGAAGATTGTGGAAACTGCACCTGATACAACAGGTTATACTCCACCACCAACACCTGTTTAAAACGCCCATTTTCCCTTTTTTATTCTTTCACTTCGTGAATGTTATTTGATTTGTTATTGTAGGAGGCGCAACCACCTATGAATCTGCTCAAGTCACATGATTTTAGGTGTATAAGTACTCTGTTGGCAAGGTTTGTTGTTCTGCGGCTACCCCTATCCCCCTATATAAAGCAAGGTTGGTTTTCAGCACGTACATGGATTATGCGACGTTACTAGTACAGCCATTCCCAATGTACGCGGTAGCCAGAGTTGCCGACGAGGAGAAGAATCATTAATTGTTAGCCGACCGGTACCATATTCATAGGCAGATTAGTGAAACGCTTTTTAGTTCTTGTCGTTGAAACATTGTGGCAAACAATTAATCTGACTTGGCAAGCATTAAAGAGGGATAAACTAAATAATGTAAAGTCGGTTAGCTTTCCAAAGCAAGTTCTGGGTGTTTTTGATGGTATATTCTGCTGTGGAGGTACAGTGACGTGCCGCCGATTACAAACGCAAGAAAGCTTAGCGCGTAGAGTGCCCCTGAGAGGGTGGCTCCGTTTTGTATGATTTGTTTTTGCCATTCCCATGGAAAATCCACCAAGTTGCCCAGCGGCCAAGCGCCAATAACTTGGTAGGCAAAACCAGCGGCTGTCAACAATATGGCAACATGTTCTTTGTGGTTGGTAGCATCGGCGCTGATTCCTCTAATGCTGTAAATGCACAATGCAACGGTGCCGATGAATAGGGCAGGTATACTTGTGACAAAAAACATTGGGTTGATATAACTGCGCGGCAACAAAGCACTGACAGATGATGGAGGGTAAATTGTGATGTCTTTCCCCCAGTCAGACAGCGTCCATCCGCCAAGTATCACTGAGGACAAGTATACTGCACCGTAAGTTGCTAAAAGCAAGCTAATTGCGACCCTGTGACTTCTTAAATAGTCCGTTATGTTGTCCATTAACAGCCCTGACTTATACGTTGTACTTGGTTAAAACGCTATATTAGTTTTTTAGCGAGTCCAATTTCAAAAGGGTTGCCATCAGCAACTTAAGAGCCGCAAAGTACTAAAGATTAAAATCAAATAATAAAACTGTCTGAGGTGCCCCTTTTATGAAGTATGAAACAGCAATCAAAGAAATTAAACGACGTACATACAACGTTACAAGCTTACGCTTTCCCCGTCCAGAAGGGCTCGATTACAAGCCGGGACAATTCTTTTTCGTAACCCTAAAACACAATGATAAGGAATTGCGTAAACACTTCAGTTTCAGCAGTAGCCCAACAGAGAATGATCACATAGAATTCACCAAAAAACTAAGCGACAGCGAATTTTCACAAACCATGAAAGATGCGAAAGTGGGGGATTGGGCAAGAATTGACGCACCTTATGGAAGCTTCACGTTCGAAGGCGAAACTCCAAAAATTGCCCTGCTTGGCGGAGGCATTGGAATAACGCCGTTCATAAGCATCTGCAAATACGCTACAGACAAAGGCTTGAATAATAAAATTACACTTTTTTATGGTTGCCGAACAGAACAAGACATAGTTTTCCGAAAAGAGTTTGAAGAACTGGCACAAAAAAACAAGAACCTCAAATTGATTTTTAGCCTAAATGAACCAACTCCTGACTGGAGAGGCGCAACAGGCAATATTAATGCTGAAATGGTAAAAAGAGAACTGCCTGATTACGAAGAGACTGTTTTTTATGCTTGTGGTCCACCGCCGATGGTTAAAGCGATGGAAGCACTCGTTGGAGCCTTAGGGCTATCCAAAGAAAAATTAAAGTTGGAATACTTCACGGGCTACGCATAGACATGCCCCGAAACTGTTGCCATTTTGTGTAAACCTTAAAACAGTTGCTTAACAAGAAAGTTATTGGCAACTGAAAAGTGAGCACCAAAGCACTGTTAGATAAGATTCCTAAGTCAGCAAAAATAGCGGTTATCATCGTTTTAATGGTTAAAATTATTGTTTTCACCATAGGTTACGTGGTAACTTACATCAATAATGGTCCTGCCTCGCCATTAACTATAATGGGGGACATGTTTTACCGTTGGGATGCATCAAACTACGTTGACATTGCACAGAATTGGTATGTTAACACTGGTAACCAAGCGAACTTTATCGTTTTTTTTCCTCTCTACCCGCTTATTATTCGGGCAGTCACGGTTGATTTAAGCTGCATCAAGCTCACAGCACTTATAGTTTCAAACATCAGCAGTTTAGTCGCCTTCTTCTACCTTTACAAACTGGCAAAATTAGAATTCAACGAGAGCGTAGCCGTGAAAGCCATGCTATTTTTGAGCGTTTTTCCAACAGCATACTTTCTATCTGCGCCCTACACAGAAGGGCTCTTTTTCGCCTTAGTAATCGCTGCTTTTTACTATGCACGGCTCGGCAAATGGTATCTTACAGGGGCATTTAGTTTGTTTGCATCCTTAACAAGGCTAGCTGGGCTGCTGCTTTTGCCTGTGTTTCTAGTAGAGTATTTTCATCAGAAAGGTTGGAAACCAAAGGCAGACTTGAAAATTCTTTGGGCGTTTTCACCGTTGGCTGGCTTTCTGATTTACCTTAACATCAACAATCAGGTTACCGGAAACCCCTTTACATTTATGACAGTAGAAGCAACGCACTGGTTTAACACGTTTGACCCATTGCTCGGTTTGAAGAGAGCGTTTGGTTTGGTAACGACCGCATCTTATCCAGACGTTATTACCATTGGTATTGCACCACTGTTTTTTGCTATCTTGGGACTTTTGATAGTTGGGTTTGCTGTTTGGCGGCGTCTGCGTCCCTCTTACATCGTTTACATGTTTCTCTCTTGGGGTCTTGCAGTTTCAACGTCATGGTGGATTAGTGTTCCCCGCTACATCATGGCAATGTTTCCAATGTTCTTGCTGCTTGGGCTACTTACTAACAGAAAAGAAGTAAATGCTGTAATAGTGCTTGCGTCAGGGGCAGCGTTGTGTTATTTTACAGTGTTCTTTGCGTTAGGTTGGTGGGCGTTTTAAGGATAAAATCTTCTCGTAGTTCTTGGGAATGGTATGGCGTCAATTATGTTGTCTAAGTCAAGCATCCACACCAGCAAGCGCTCTAACCCCATTCCGAAACCGACATGCGGCACAGTGCCATATCGTCTGAGGTCAAGGTACCATTCGTAGTCTTCGGGTTTTAAGCCCTGTTGCTTCATGCGTTCGATAAGTGTGTCTTTGTTGTCTTCTCTTGCGCCGCCGGTGCTGATTTCGCCTATGCGTGGCACCATCATGTCAACGGACATGGCGACTTCTGGGTGGTCACGGTAGGTCTTGCAGTAAAAAGCTTTAATCTCAGTTGGGTAATCGTAGACAAAGAAGGGCTTGCCGAACTCGTCAGCTAGCGCCTTCTCATCCTCGTAGCCGAGGTCAGAGCCCCAAGACAACTGAGGATTCTTCGATTTAAGTTTCTCAATGGCTTCTTTGTAAGTTATTCTTGGAAACGGCGTCTTCACGGCTTGGAGTTTAGTGATATCAGCGCCTAATTCCTTGAATTCTTTTTGGCATGACGCGCCAACAGTGTGGCAAACATAAGTCATTAAGCCTTCCTCAAAATTCATTAAGTCATTCATGTCTGCGAAAGGCCACTCGCCCTCCATATGCCAATATTCGGTTAAGTGCCGAATAGTTCGACTTTTTTCCGCACGGAACGAAGGAGCAATACAGTAGACTTTCTCTAATGAGTAGATTAGGATTTCAAGGTAGAGTTGGCTACTCTGTGTTAAGTAGAGGTCCTGGTCGAAATATTTTAAGCCGAAAAGCGTGGAGCCGCCTTCTACAGCTGCTGAAATGAACATCGGCGGTGAAACTTCCGTGAAGTCTTGGGTTTTGAAGTATCGGCGTGATGCTTCTAACACTTCGGCTCGGACTTTCATAACCAAGTTCATTTTTCTGCTTCTTAACCACAAGTGGCGCATGTCGCGGATGAATTCTTCACTTTTATCCTTTGCAATCGGGAAAGTTTCAGCCAAACCAATAATACAGATGGCTTCAGCACCGATTTCATATCCGCCTGGAGCCCGCTTGTCTTCTTTAACGGTGCCTTCAAGTGAAAGTGAAGATTCTATTGTTAATTTTTGCGCTTCAATCCAGCAAGGGCTGTTTTTCTTTACAGTGCACTGGATTACACCTGTGGAGTCACGAATTAGCAAGAAGATGAGTTCTTTTCCTTCACGCTTGCGGTAGACCCAACCGCGGACTGCTATTTTTTGATCCGTGTATTTGTCTTCTAGTATTTGGCTTATTTTCACAAGTGCCATGGTGCATCAACTGTTTGCAGATATACTTATCTTGTAACCTAAATGCCTATCGATAATTATATTCGTATAATTTGGAATGAGATATATTAGGAATCAAGGGGTAAAGCGCTACAAGACTACAAACTCGATGAATTCACATTATGTGCGCAAGTCTTATGTACAGTTCAAATAAACTATGCCTTTTATTCGGATGGCATCCGAAAAGTTGGGCAGGCAGACGGGCTTTATGCAAGAAGACATTGTTGTAAAATTGACAGGTTTCGGCTTCACAGTCAACCAAGCCAAAGTATACTTAAGTATCGTCCAGTCTGGCAGAACAAGGGTAGAAAGGATATCCAAAAATACACAGCTCCATAGGCAGGACATTTACAAGCTTTTGCCTAAACTGGAAAAAATGGGTTTAATTGTTAAATCACTCGAGAAACCCTTCACTG
This sequence comes from Candidatus Bathyarchaeota archaeon, assembly GCA_026014725.1. NCBI lineage: Archaea > Thermoproteati > Candidatus Bathyarchaeota > Candidatus Bathyarchaeota archaeon. The sequence continues at coordinate 324,703 of JAOZHV010000044.1, forward strand.
TTGAGGCTATTCCAGTAGAAGATGGTTTAGGAAACATCATTTTTAAAGAAAAAGAGAAAACTAAAAGAATGATTTCACTTTTAGAACGGAACTTAAAAGAAATAGTTTCGTCTATTCAGTCCCAACCACAAATTCAGGATGAAGCACGCTTTACACTTTTAACAACAGAACAAGCAATTCTAAACAAGAGCCGAATTACTTTTAGTGAACCAAGAAAAAAGATACAAATTGTATGCTCTATCAAATACATAACAAACGGAGTTTTGCATGACCTCCGAATATATCTGCGAACAATCGCTGACGGCAATTCAAAAATATGGTTCATCATAGTCGGCTCACAAGACATAGATTCTGTTAAGCGTATCATCGAAAAGATAGCGCCCACTAAGGGGCAATTCAAAGCTAAGTGGATAAACAAGAGCATTTGCGAAAACTATCAGGTCATAGATGACAAGGAAGTATGGATTGCGACTCAACAGCACACAAAAAGGGGATATCCGTGTTTCCTATTGACTAACGACCAAAACATAATAGGCACCTTTAGTGAACACTTCAAAGAAACTTGGAGTAACCCAAAAGCTATCACAATCTATAGTAATAACAAAAAAGAATTAGCTACACAGTTGAATAATGGAAAAATAATTGCCAAAACAATCATTTAGCTATTTTTTATACCTCTTTAACTGCTGGCTCGTAAACTTGCCAGAAAACAAAAACTGAGAGCGGTATTGCAGTTATTGCTAGCAAAAGAAACGGAAGCTGCGGCGAAACAAAAGCGTACAGAAAGCCGATAAGCACCTGCAGGAGCGCTTGCGCTATAAACATGAAAAATTGCAAGCACCCCGTGACTGTCCCCCTCAAACCTCTGGGAATTAAATCACCCATCAAAACCTGATAGCTGTTCAGCTGCAAAAGGTTGCCTAATCCAAAGAAGAAAAATGCAAGCAACAACATGTTAAAATCGGCGTTTATGAAAAGGAGCATGCCTGGAACATAGAGTAAATAGCCCAGTATTAGGAACCGTTTTTTCCCCAAGACATCCATGCTTAAACCAGCGATGATGGCTGGGATGGCGATGCTCAAATATCGGAACGCCACAACGATTGCCCATTGCGTCTCTGAGATTCCAAGCTCGTAGGTGGCGTAAACAACAAAGTAAGTTTGGCAGCTGACAACTAAGCCGTTGATGATTATGATTGCTAAAAAAAGGTTAAAGGCTGATTTGGGAACTTTTCGCCAGACGCTCAAGCCTTCTTTTACTGCTTTAGGGTATTGGCGTAAAACACTGATTAGATTAGGTCGTATTGTTCCGGCACTCGCAGGCAGGGTTTCTTTGAGCTTGAATCTTAGGATGGCTGCTGAAAAGTAAGCAACAGAAGCTATAGTGTAGGCTATCCGCATGCCTAAGTCGAAATTAAAAGTGGCAACCAAATATTGAGCGATAATTGGGGCAGGTAACAAAACTAGAGTTGAAACCACTGATTGGAAACTAAACCCAGCCCCCCTGTTCTGAGGCGGCAGTGAATCGATAACCATTGCCATCAGGGCTGGACCGTAAATGGAGCACAAGTTTTGGATAAGTAACCCTATCATTATGAAGTGCCATGATGGCGCAAAAATGAAAAACAAACTGCCGATGGCTATCCCAAAAGTCATAGAGACAATTAGCCATCTTCTGCCATGTTTATCCGCAAGGTATCCGCCTGGAAATTGCACAAGAGCGATTGCGATGGAGCCAACAAATCCTATTATTGAAATCAAAAACACGTCAGCGCCTAAATGCAGGTAGAAAAGACTAGCATACGTGTCTGGGATTGGCTGCGCAAAGAAGAATATTATCCAGCTAATAGTTATGATTAGAAAGTTGCCTCTCAGGACAGCGGATTCTCCGCGGAAAAGCGATGCCATCTTCATTGCTCAGATGAATTCTGCATAAGCATTATTTAAATTGAGAGCAAACCGACCCTCTTCATCTCAGACAGTTATTTTATCAATATAGACACGTAATCTTACCCAAATTCTTAAATCGCCCTTACGATGAGCTAACTTAGATTGAAATCATGCAAAGCGCCCAAGAAGGAAACCATAAACTTAAAGCGCTCAAAATTTCAGCTGTTGCAATCTTTAGTGTTGTAATCGTTGAGGTTATAATAGGCTTAATCGTTAACAGCCTTGCTATACTTAGCGACGGTTTACATGCACTTTTGGACGCCTTATCGATGGTTATGCTGTTTTTTGCTGTTCGCGCTTCAATTAAGCCTCCGGACGAGGAGCACACTTATGGGCACGAAAAATTTGAAACAATAGGCGGACTAATCGGGGGCATAGTCCTAATTGCTGTGGCTATTCTGATTTTCTATGAAGCCGCTATTCGATTAATTGAAAACACTCAGATTACTGCTGGCGTGGAGTTTGCAGGTTTCATAGCTATTGGTTATGCGCTTTTCATCTCTTTGCTTAGGGTCACCGTTTTTAGAAAAGTCCAGCACCTTGAAAGCTCGTCAATGAAGGCGGGTCTATACGATGCTATCGCAGACTTAAGCTCAACTCTGATAGCTTTGCTTGGTTTTGGCTTAGCCACTGTGGGAATTTTTAATGCAGACGCCTTTGCCTCCATCTTTCTTGGCGTTATGCTTAGCTATTTGAGCATCAAACTTGTGAAATCAAGCGTTATGGAACTCAGTGACACTGCCTCAAGAGAACTGGTTCAAAAAACAAGGAAGGCTATTTCTTCTTGTGATGGTGTGGTGAAAACTGAAAATCTTAAGGTTCGTAAAGTAAGTTCCAAGATTTTCGTTGAGGCGTCAGTTCAAGTTCCAAAAGTGATGAGTCTAGAAGAAGCGCATTCTTTAGCGTCAAAGATTGAAACTTGCCTGAAGGAGCAAATGGGCACTGTTGAAGCAACTATTCACATTGAACCTTTCGATAAGGGCACTAAACTGGATGAATTAGTAGAGAAGCTGGCGACCGCTGACGGTGTAAAAGAAGTGCACGAGATATCCACAATTTATGCTGGCGGCAAGCTATACATCACCCTGCATGCCTATGTTAACCCTGAATTGTCAGTTGAAGAAGCGCACAAAATTGCAGAGACCATTGAACAAAGAATGCATGCAGGCATAAAGCCTCTAGAAAACGTTACAGTGCACATAGAGCCTTCAGGCGTTGCTATTCCAACTGCAGAAATAGACAATGCGCAGCTCCGAAAAGTAATTGAGAAAACAGCTAAAGGTATTGCAACAAACCTGCGTATTAAACGAGTCGTAACTTATGTTTCTGAAGGCAAACGCTATATCAACATTGACTGCTGTTTTACCAAGCAAGTGCAGATAAAGGAAGCGCACAGGTTAGCTTCACAGGTTGAAAAGGAAACTAAGGAGCAGTTTGCAAACGCTGTGGTTACGGTGCACATAGAGCCAGAAGGCATATAGAAAGTAAAGTCATAAAACACGTCATTGTATGTTGGGGACATGAAAGATAGTTTCTGGTAAAGCTTTTTAATACTCTTTGTTCACTACGATATTCAGAACGATAGAATTTGAGTGTGTAAGTATGCTATCTCGGTCAGCAACAGTTAAACTAAAAGCTATCTTGGTAATCGACTTAATTATCATAGCCGTAGCAGCCGGCGTGTACTTTTATCTTCAAGACCAAGGTTTGGTGTCAGGCGCAGAAAAACCAGCCGAATATGTCTATACAGACCTTAAAATCAGCCCTCATGAAGTTTATGCTGGTGAAGCCGTGGTTATCTCGGTTAACGTAACCAATATCGGTGACCGTGAAGGCAACTTAACGGTAAACCTTGAAATTAATGAGGTAATAAAAGACACTGCTAACATTACGCTTTCCGGGAATTATACTTCTGAAATTGTTGAGTTTACCTACATTGAAATGGTGGATGGTACTTACAACGTTAAAGTTGGCGATTTAACTGGCGAATTCGTTGTAAAAGAGGCACCGCCTGAATTCAGCAAAATCATTCTTTCAGGCTTGAAACTTAATCCCTATGAAGCGTGGCCTGATGACCCAGTTACGGTCACTGTGAATGCTCAAAATCCAACGTCAGAAGTAGACACGATGATGATAAAGATATCGGTCGATGAGGTGGTGGTGCAATCACAAGTTATTTCAATGGCTGGAGGAGCAACCCAAACATTTGAGTTCATAGTTAATGTGACCTCTGAAGGAAAACATACAATAAAAGTAAACACTCTGAGTGCAACATTAACTATAGTTCCAAAAGGATACCATACTTTAACCATCAACAGGTCGGGCGGCGGCTCGAAATCGTTGCCTTTCACGTTAAACGGTGAGCAGTTACAAACGCCCTATACTGCGGTCTTACCTGAGGGGCAATACACTTTATCTGTTCCAAACCCCTTCGATGTTGGAACAGGAGTGTTAGAGTTCTCATATTGGAGTGACGGAGTAACAACTGCAACTAGAACGTTCACTTTAGATAAAAAACTGATTATAGTTGCAACCTACACCTTAATAAGTGGCTACGCATCCTGCCCCTCACTGTACTATTGGGATGGAACAGACTACGTTTACGTCACAGAAGTTTCAAATGCTGGCTGGTTAGGATACATCGACTATATCACTCCCGACGGAGAAGTGGTATTCGGTGGCGGAAACCCATGGGACCACATAAAACTTGACAGCACTAAACTTGCGATAAAAGACGTTGACGGCGACGGTTACTTTGACCTGGTGCTTTTCCAGCAATGGGACGAAATCTTCTACTTAGACGCAGCTTACATGGTTGTGGTTGACCACCCGATAGGCACGGACGTTTATGCAACGATGCCTAACTACATCAACCAAGTCTTTAACGGACAAATCTACACCGTAAACAAAAACAACATATTGACTCCAATTTCAGCTGTAAATGAAAAGGGAGAGAACGTTCTTGCAAACATCCTACAAATCGACGGCATCTTCACTCCGGGTCAAAATGGTATAGAAAGCCCGGCATGGAATAACATTACCTTAAACCAGTTGACTCTAAATCTAGGTGACCTATCTAACGCTGAACAAATAAAGCTTGTAATGCACGGCATGGTTGATTGGGGCGCACCTGAACCTTACTACACCTTAATTGACCTCTTTAAAGAAGCAGCCACCCAAGGCTTAATCAAACAAAATACGCAAATTTACCCAGCGCCCTACATGGAAGTCAAAGATGCAAACGGTAACTGGATACGTGTTCCGCAAGACAAGCAGATGCCCCATCCCTCTGATTATGTTCCGCGAAGCTTTGTAGTTGACCTGACAGGAGTGTTTCCTGAAGGAATAACTAATTATGAGTTACGGATAACCAACTTCTTCAACGTGACCTTCGATTACATTGGAATCGATGTGTCAAAACAAGAGCCAATAATCATTCAAACAATCAAACCAACAGCCATTCTTGAACCCTTAGACTTCGGCATGACCGCCTCCACAGCTTCAGGAAGCTTCACCAGATACGGCGATGTCACTGCTTTACTTGCGGAAGCTGACGACATGTACATTATAGGCATGCAAGGAGACAAAGTTTCAATGAAATTCAACGCTGACACCCTCGAACCAGTGCCCGAAGGCATGGAACGGGACTACTTCTTGTTCGTGGCATGCTGGTTTAAAGACCCGCCTGGAAACTGGGGCTACGAATTTGATTTTACTGTGAACCCGTTACCTTTCATAGCTATGAGCGGATTCCCCTACCCCAGCACGGAGAGTTACCCCTACGACGCAGTACACTTGGCATACCTGCAACAGTACAACACTCGCATAATAGCACCGCCATAAACCGTTCTACTCTTCCTTTTATTCTGCAAAAATCAAAGGTTTAACTGTAAAACGCTAAGTTCTGTAAGCTTTAAATGGTATAGCCTCATTATTTGCTTAATCAAAATTTCAACGTGAACACTCGCATGTCGTGGATACCTCAAATCTCTAATCCGTATATTGGCGCTTTTGCAGGGGGCTTGCTGTATGGGTTAGCGGTTTGCACCTCAGCCTGTCTTCCCGTGGTGGCAAGTTACATCGCAGGCATCGGCTCTGGATTCCAAAAAAGCATGAAAGTAACCTTCATTTTTAACTCAGGAAGAATCCTTGCTTACGCGCTAATCGGTGGAGCAATAGGATTACTCAGCGGATTAATTCACCTGTCAGTTTCAGACACCACCCTTGGACCGTTTCAAGTTTACTCTTCAGTTGCTTTTGGCATAGTAAGCATAGTAATCGGAACAAGCATCATACTGAAAGCAAAAAAAATATGCGACTGCAACATGCAAGACAACAAAAACCTAACTGCGAGAAGCAGAATGAGCAGGTTCGAGGTAGATTTAGGCGCTTTTTCTCTTGGATTAAGCAGAGGGTTAATCGTGTGTCCACCGTTGATTGCGTTACTGCTTTATTCAATACCTTTCTCTAATCCGCTTGGAACTGTAGCTATTGCGGTGTTGTTTGGTTTAGGAACCGCCCTATCGCCGATTTTGTTGCTGGGCGGGGTTACAGGTTGGCTTTTAAACAAGGCACCCTTATTTCGTAAGTGGATTTCAGTTGGTGGAGCGGCGATATTGATAGTGCTCGGCGCTATCACAATAATAAGCTCGGTAGTGGGACTATGAAAGGTGACAAACGATGATGATGTGGGACATAATCGGTGACATACTAAGATTAACAGTACTTGCAGGCCTAGGCGTAGCAGGTGTTCTCGCAATTCTCATATGGAAGAAAAACCTAGCGTCACGAGTCACTTTTCTGAGGTTTGTTATTCAAGCAGTCTCTTTTGCAACTATATTTTATATTTTTAGCTATACCATTCCACTACTGTATGTTTTGATTTCCGTCTTCGTTATGTCCTTGTTTTTGGGCAGGTTTTTCTGCGGGTGGCTTTGCCCCTTTGCATTTGTCATGGACATTGTGAGTGTTGTTAGAAAAGCATTAAAAATACGGTATCGCCTTATTTCTGAAAAACTCAACAATAGCCTCAATAAATTGCGGTATGTTATCCTGCTGGTTTTCTTGCTTTTGCCTATTGGCTTGTGGTTGCTTGACCCTCCGCCAAACATGGATTTCGCAATAGTAATGATGCAGGTTTTAGCTGGACCTTTCCGTCCATACGGCATTCTGCTTGATCCCATGGTGCCGCTTATAGTGCCATGGTCAAGTGCGCCGTTAATAATTAATGAAATTAACTTTAGTTATCCCTATGTTCAAAACATTATCAATTACGCTGGGCAAAATATTGGTCAAATACTCGGCATAGCCTTTGTCGCTGTAACGCTTGTAGGTTCATTCTTTATTCGGCGTGTCTGGTGCCGCTTCTGCCCAACAGGTTGCTCTTTGGCGGCTGTGAATAAATTCAAGGGCTTTCAAAAGGTACCTGCACTTTACATTGAAAAGGATGAAGAGAAATGCACCAAATGCGGGGTTTGCAAGAGAGTCTGCCCAGCCCAAGTTACTGAAGTTTACGAGCAGAAAGGCGGAAAAATAATTACGTCTATGTGCATGCAATGCTTTCGCTGTGTGGAAATGTGCCCCTACCAAGACACATTGAAAGTAAAATTAGGTAAAAAAACCGTATTCAAGTCAAGAGACTGGTTACAACCACCACCTGAATGAGGAAAAAAGAAATGAAAAGTGAAACTGTTGAAAAAAAGTATATGCCTGAAGTCCCCCGAAAAGAAATCGATGAATTAAAAGCCACCGTTAAGGCTGCATCCCAGAAAATAATGGCTGACAACATCGAGCGCATGAAGAAAGCTGACCCGCACAGACCCGAGGCTATGAAATACTTTGATAATATCGCTGACCTGTTTGGTCAACGCCAAAAAGAAATAGCAGCTGAAAAAGAGAAAGGAAAGAAAGTTATTGGTTACATGTGCCTGTTTGCCCCCACCGAGCTGATTATGGCGGCAGACGCCATTCCAGTGAGGGTGAATTCAGGTTGGTATGATACTTCAAAACTTGGCGACAGGGTTGTTCCTGTTGAGGTCTGCCCAGTTCTCCGCTCAACCATAGGCGCAAAAATGATAGAACTCTCACCTTACCTTGAAATGAGTGACGCTTTAATCAGCGTTCTAACCTGCGATGGCATGACTAAGCTGAGCGAAATCTTGAGCGATTACAAGACAATTTGGGGCATGAACATACCGCGAGTTAAAGATTCCCCACAATCACTGCGTTTCTGGACAGACGAATTAAAGCACATGAAAACACAACTTGAAAAGTTCACAGGCAATAAAATCACGCGCAGCGCCCTCAAAGCGGCCATTGAACAGAATCAAAAGGCGACAAAAGCATTCCGCCGACTACAAGAGTTGCGTAAAGGGCCACCAGTGATTATGGGCAGAGACGCCATGCTGGTCAACCAAGCCTACCTGTGGGATGACAAAAAAAGATGGACAGAGAAAACCGAGGCACTCTGCGATGAACTCGAAAAGAGAGCCCAACGGAAAGATTGGGTTTGCCCACCTGACACACCAAGAGTCATGGTCACAGGCACCCCGATGTTTTGGCCAGACAACTGGAAACTGCCTACACTTGTCGAAGAAGCTAATCCGCAAGGCATCATAGTTGCTGACGAGCTCTGCTCAGGCGAGAGAATTCTAAACGACCCTGTTGGAGTGGACGAGTGGTCAATGGATGACATGCTTCACGCCATCGGCGACCGCTACTTGATGGCTTCCACATGCCCATGCTTCACATCCAAGGACGGCAACGAAGACAGAATCAACTGGCTACTAAACAAAGTTAAAGAATGGAACATTCAAGGCGTCATTTACTACGTGGTGCGCGGTTGCATGCTCTACGCCATGGAGTACACGCGGGTCAAAAAAGCTCTAGACAAGATAAATGTACCCGTTTACTATCTTGATACAGAGTACACTAGAGAAGATGTCGGGCAGATGAAAACTCGTGTGGAAGCGTTCCTTGAAATGTTGACGGCGAGAGTGGACCTCTAAAGATGATTACAGTTGGAATGGACCTTGGCACTCAACGCGTCAAAGCAGTAATCCTAAAAGACGGCGCTGTCATAGCACGTGGGCAAGCGTTCGCAGGATTCGACCCTACAAAAGCCGCTGAACAAGCAGTTGCAGACGCACTAAAACAAGCAAAACTCAAACAATCAGACATCGCTTACTTTGTCGCAACTGGCTCAGCTATGGACATGGCACCCTACGCAAACAGCACCATAAGCATGATGGGTGCAGATGCAAAAGCAGGAGTCTACCTTATTCCCAGCGCAAGAACAATCATAGACGTAGGCGCAGAAGAAGCCAGAGCAGTAAAATGCGACGAAAAAGGTGTCATGGTTGACTTTGTCGTCAACGAACGTTGCGCCGCAGGTGCAGGAGCATTCATAGAAGCCATGGCAAGAGCCTTAGAAGTCAAACTTGAAGAAATGGGCCCCCTCTCGCTTAAAGCAGAACGGGCAAGTCCAATTAATGCTTCATGCGTAATCTTTGGCGAATCTGACGTTGTTTCGCTGATTCATCGCCAAGAATCCAAGCCAGAAATCGCGCGGGCTGTTTTTGATGCCATGGCAGACAGAATCTCATCTATGATTCACAGGCTTGGCATTACCCCTGATGTGGTTTTGGTTGGCGGTGTGGCTAAAGATGAAGGCTTTGTCGCTTCACTAAACCGCAAACTCGGCGTCAACGTACTTATACCAGAGAATCCCGATTATGTTGGTGCTTTAGGAGCAGCGCTTACCGCCGCATCTCGGGCAAAGGAGGCACAGAAATGAAGGAACCGAGCACCGTGAAAGACCTTGAGTATTGGCGTTGGCAAGAATACCACCGTGTAATCGAAGGCATGAAGTGGACAAACAAAGACATAATCACCGCAGGCGTAGACGTTGGCTCAGTTGGCTCAAAAGCCGCCATAATGATAAACGGCAAAGCCTACTCGTGGGCAGTAACACGCACAGGCTCAAACAGTCCTGAAAGCGCAAACAAAGCGCTCAGTTACGCTCTGGAAGGAACAGGGCTCAAGGTTAGCGACCTCAAATACATCGTTGGTACAGGTTACGGGCGTGTAAACGTGCCGATGGCAAACAAAGCCATAACCGAAATCGCCTGCCACGGCAAAGGCGCAAACTACATTTGGGGTCCAAGCGTCCGCACCGTGCTCGACGTTGGTGGACAGGATATTAAGGCTATTAAAATTGATGAGACAGGAAGAGTTGTCTCGTTCTTGATGAATGATAAGTGTGCTGCTGGAACAGGCAGAGGCATGGAAGTATTCGCTGATTTACTACAGATTCCCATTGAAGAAATCGGTGACATTTCTCTAAAAGTGGAAAAGGAACCCGACCCGGTGAGTTGCACATGCGTTGCCTTCGCAAAAACCGAAGCAATGGGACTACTGCGAAAAGGCTGGTCCAAAGAGAAGGTTCTGGCAGCTTACACGAGAGCTATGGCTGTGCGCATGGCTAACCTGATTAATCGAGTGGGCTTAGAAAAAGAACTTGTAATCACTGGTGGGCAATCAAAAAACATTGGAATAGTAAGCCGAATCGAAGTTATCCTCGGCACAAAGACGCTCCCCATGCCACGCTGGCGCGAGAACGGTCTTGATCCCATGGTTGCAGGCGCATTAGGCGCAGCTCTTTTCGCTAAGGCCTTGTATGAAAAAGCCCAAAAGACGTAGGTGATGGGCTATAATAATACATTATGGTTACACTGACGGCTCCGGCGAATACTATATCGTGATTGATTCGGACAAATGCACAGGTTGCGGTTTATGCGTTAAACAGTGCCCTCAAGGCGCGCTTCAATTAGAAGAAGAGTTCATTGACCTTGAAGATAAAACCGTGGCGGCAATAATAGAGGAACATCGGAAAAAAATAAAGTACACTTGTTCCGCTTGCAAGCCTGAAACCAACAATACACCCTGTGTTCTTGCCTGTGAGACTAAAGCCATCAAGTGCGTTTGGAACCCTCGCTAACCTCAAGCCATAACACCACAATTTTTCAGACCCTTAATCTTTTGAGGAGTAGTTAAAACTGCTCTATGCTCATTTTTTTAGGAGTTCGCGCTTTTTTAGAGAAGCTTTAAATTTATGACACGTGTCATTTTAACATTATTTAGGGGAAGAAATAACGAAAAAACTTCTAAAAACAATCGTATTTGCATTAACTCTATCAATTTTACTCATAATGCAAGCTACCGCATTGGGCGAAACTACACCATTCCTAAAAGTGACAAATACCGATGGAACAACAATAACCCTGCCCCCAGATTATCTTCTCACGTTGCCCAAAACCACCGTTTACGCTGAACTTTACTGCTATGGCAATCTTGTCACAGATGGCTACTGGGGCGGCGTTAAACTAACAGACTTAATCAGCCAAGCAGGTGGCTTAGATGAAAATGTAGACTCAATTTATTTCGAAGCGCAAGATGGCTACAAAGTCCACATACCAATCAAAACAGCAGTTCGAGAAGATGTCCTTGTCGCTTACGAGAAAGACGGAGCGCCTCTGCCTGAAGGCCTTCGTTTGGTTATTCCAAACGCTAATGGTAACCTTTGGATAGCATTAATTACTTCGATGACCATGAGCACGCTGCAAATTCCCGAAGGGCGGTCGAGCGGCACGGATTCTTCGCCGTTGAGCATTCCTTTTACCCCCAGCCAGCAAGCGTCAACGCAGCCCCAGCCGCAAGTTCAGCCAACACCCACCATGCAACCAGACAACAATATTAACACTACACCAGTGAATCCTTCAGTAAATATTACGCAGCAAGAGCCTTTAACCGACAACGATATTACTAAACAAGCTGATTCAGGGGTATCTTGGCGTTTCAGTGTTGAGTTAAGTTCTGCAATATTCGCATCAATTTTGATAGCATTAACTGTTATGTTTGTGGTTTTACAGCGAAGGACTCGAACGTCACTTAAGGGTACTTAGAATGTATCTTTAATCAGTATAGTTATACCGTTGCTGTGATATTACTTTGGGATTCGCTACCTTTATTTATACAATACGTATATTGAGTTGTCAGATAGTGGGGGTAGATATCATTGGCGAAGAATCCGCAATCGAGAGATGATGCTCTTGAGGCACTCGATTTCATAGTAAACGTCTTAAAAGAACATGAAAAAGACTTAGATAAACTCATAAACGAGTTGGCAACGGTTACCGAGCAACTTGGTGACACTGGTGAATTAAGCGGTAAAGTGGAGAAAGTTGAGGAAAAAATTAACAGTCTCCAAAAAGAAGTAACAACCTTGATTGGTTACATGTCACGTATGCCCAAGGAAACCATAGTTGCACCTGCAAGACCACAACCAGTTGGCGTAGCACCCGCACCACCGTTAACACCTAACATGGTACACGGTAATCCATCGGTAATTTTGCGTTGCACGCAATGGGAAGATTTCCAACCATTGGCTTTGAAGGCTCAGACGGTGTCCTTTAGCTATAAGGAAGATGAGAAAGTTTTTCAAGCTGACGCGCTTAAGGGAAACCAAATCATCACTTATAGTGGCGCCCTTCCCAAATTCTCGTCCCTTTTAAAGGGTTGGCTATCTAGGCAACTGGAAGTCCCAGAACAAAGTATTCTTGAAGGCGTTTTAACAATACGCTAAAAAACACTTTTAATATTAATTTCTAATTCATAACACTTATAAGTTTTTTAAAATATCTTGAGTCTTGTTAGTGATGGAGGACTGGTGAGGTTGAAGGCTAATCCACTATGCCAAAACAGATTTCCGTTTTCGAAGCCTTCTCCTTTCTCCTCGATGACGGATGGCTATTGGTCAGCCAACACACAAAACCAGTTTCAAAATCACTAACATTCTCCTGTTCTAGTTATCAGCAACTTACGAACATACTCGCATCCCCATATTTGACCTATGCAGCCAACGGTCTTTGCACATATATTTGTAGCATATTAGAAACTCGTTGCAGAATCCTAAGAGGGGTAGGTGCTATCGGCGGTTTCTCAAGCCAAAAATATGCCGGAAATAGGCGCTTTTTATGGGGGAGGGCTTCGTTGCAGAGCAAACAAGACTTTTTGCAACATTGCGTCAAACCGCCTATAAATAAGGGGGCTACTAGAAATCACTCATCTATTTTTCAAGTGAACTTTGGTCGCAATTTGGACAAAGTATATAATCGCTTGCTTATACCCTCGTTATTTCAGGTGCAATAAACCGACATGCAAGCTCCTAAAGCAAAGATAACTTGGAAGACAGTGCTTTTTCCAATACTAGGTTTAGTCGGTTTCTTTCTTTACATTTACCTCTTCCAAGTCGACATTTTGGGCATAATAGTAACGGCGCAAAGAGCAAACCCGCTTATTTATTCGCTAGCAGTACTTTTCGGTTTACTGGAAATACTTTTCTTCACAGCTTCATGGCGCGCACTCACAAATCACCTTTGCATTAAAATGACACTGAAAAAGGCATACCTCTATGTTTGGTATGGCATCTACGTTGATATTGTTGTCCCAGCCGAATCAATAAGCGGTGAAGCAGCCAGAGCATACTTGCTAACCAGAGACCAATGTGGCTCTTTCGGAAAAGTGTTAGCTTCACTCTTCACTCACCGCTTGCTAGGCATGGCCATGAATGTGATTATCCTAATTGCAGGCATGGTATTACTTTCAATAGAGGGCCAAGTCTCCATAGTTGTTTTTAATTTCATAATTTTCATCGGCGCATCCATAACAGCCATAATAGCCATACTACTTATCCTATCATACAAGAAAGCATGGATGCTAAAAGCAATCAGCACAATAACAGGCTTCGCTGCAAAAATTACCAAGGGAAGATGGAACCTCGACAAGCTCAAACACGACGCCATAGAAATCGCAGACCACTTTCACAATTCAATGATTGAATACCGACACAACCCTAAACCGCTTGCAATCTCCATGTTCTACCTAACAGTAACATGGTTGTTTAGCTTAAGCATACCTTACCTTGTTTTCCAAGCACTCAACTATCCAATTTCATGGGGCATAATCTTAATCACCTCAGCCATAGTTTTAGCCGTCAAATCCATCCCCATCGGCATACCCTTCGAAGTCGGCATTCCAGAAGCAACCATGACCACGCTCTACATTTCAATGGGTGTCCGCCCAGAAATAGCAGCAACCGTTACCATCCTAACAAGAGTAATAACACTATGGTTCCGCTTTTTCATCGGCTTTGCCGCGCAACAATGGCTTGAATTAAAACCAGTCCTATCAGCCGCCAATGGAAAGACAGAAAAAACTAAAATCACACCTCAAACCTAATACAATTTAAGACCAGCAAAATGGAATTAAAAATCGAAACAGCAACTATCACACATATAGACAAACTTTATCGAATCGAAGAAGCCTGTTTTGACCAAGAAGCTTTCACTAAACGGCAAATAGCATACCTTCTAACAGATTACAACAGCATTGCACTCTTAGCCAAAGCAAACAACGTCATTGCTGGGTTCATAATCACACAAATCGATATAGATGAATATAGCCAATTCGGGCACATAATAACCATAAACGTACCTCCAAACTATCGACGCCGACACGTTGCCACTGCGCTGATCCGCGAAACAGAGAGAATACTCAAAGAAAAAGGCATAAAAGAATGCCGCCTCGAAGTTCGAGAAGATAATCACGCAGCTCAAAAGCTATACCAAACTCTTGGATACCAAATCACAGGCAAACTAGACAATTACTATGGGAAAAAACATGGTTTACACCTCAAAAAAAGCCTCTAAACTTACCAGCCGAATGTTAGGGCGGAGTAAAACTTTAAAAACGATGATGCTGTAAGCCATGTAGGTGGGGAGAGATGGGAGACTCCAGAGGTAGGAAATCGAACGAACAAACCCTTGTCCGAACCATCGTGTTTTTGATACGCAATACAACTTGGAGATGCGGTAAGCTCGAAAAATCCATCGTTAAACATCTCTACAAGCGACATGAAAACTTCGGCAAACCAGGCGTTTCAGTGCGGGAAATAATGACAAACCTCAACATTACTGGCGAGAAGAAAGATGAATGCCTCGATGCTCTGCGCAGGCTTGAAAAAAGAAATATAGTTAGAATAACACTACTGCCAGCACCAAAGCTGTAACCTATTCATTTTTTATTTTAAATCACTTGCTATATACAAAAAAAGAGGTTACTTTAGGAGTTCGTCTTCGCTAGGAGGCTTTTTTATCAAGCCATGTTTCATTAATAACTCAGTCGATTGTCTAGCGTTTTGTATAATAGCGCAAGCACGCTCGTACAGTTCCTGTTTGCTGGGTTTAATTCTGGCTACGCCTTGCTCGATGGATTTTAATGCGCATGCAACAGCTTCTCTTGGGAAAACTTCCCACTCATCCATTCTAGGCAAAAGGTCTTCTTCGCTAATTCCTCGCTCCTCGGCATAATTAGCCAGCTCTTGCGCTGCTGCAATGCACATGTCATCTGTAACAGTCTTTGCCTTGACATCCAACACGCCGCGGAAAATTGCAGGAAAACCAAGACTATTGTTAACTTGGTTTGGAAAATCGCTACGTCCTGTTGCGACAATCCGTGCTCCAGCATCTTTAGCGTCCCACGGCCAAATTTCTGGAATCGGGTTAGCACAAGCAAAAACGATTGCATTTGAAGCCATGGTTTTTATCCATTCCTTTTTTATCGTGTTTGGACCAGGCTTTGAAGCTGCAACAACAGCGTCCACACCTTTGAACGCTTCGGCGATACCTCCTGTTCTTCCCTCAGTGTTGGTCTTCTGGGTAACATCATATTTCCATGGGTCATCTGCTTTGGTGATGTCTTCTCTTCCCCTGTGGATAACTCCTTTGCTGTCGGCTAGGATAATGTTGCCTGGCTTTACACCCCACTGCATAAGCACGTAAGCAGTTCTGATGTTGGCTGCGCCTGAACCAATCAGTGTGATTAGACTTTCTTTGGGTTTTTTACCGACCAATTTGAATGCATTAATCAAGCCTGCCAAGATAACTGTGGCTGTTCCCTGTTGGTCATCATGCCAAACTGGAATTTGCATCTGTTCACGTGCTTTTTCGAGAACGTGAAAACATTTGGGTTTTTCTATGTCCTCAAGGTTAATGCCGCCGAATGATGGTTCCAATGCCTTACAAACCCTAACGATTTCATCTGGGTCTTTAGTGTTTAAGCAGATTGGAAACGCATCCACTCCTCCCAAGTACTTGAAGATAAGCGCTTTGCCTTCCATAACGGGCATTGCCGCTTGGGGGCCAATGTTGCCTAATCCTAAAACACGGGTGCCGTCAGAAACCACTGCAACGTAGTTCCAGCGGTTGGTTAGCTCGAAGGATTTTTCTGGGTTTGCTTGGATTTCTCTGCAGGCGGCTGCAACGCCTGGTGTGTACCATATTGCAAAGTCATCTATGCTTCTGATAGCGCATTTGGGGATAACTTGCATTTTTCCCTCGTAGAATTTGTGCATTGGTGGTGACAGTTGCGCTGGCTTTTTGGCTTTGGCAAGCAACTCGTCAACAGTGGGTTTACTTTTTGGAGTGTGAGCCATAGAGAAGTCTCCTGTTCAAACGCTAAAAGTGCTGACTGATGGTTTTAAGGATTTCCAAGAAAACAAGCATTCTTCTAATAAAACCAAAAAAAGAGAGGGGGTGATTTAGTGCCGTTTTATTTACGGTCGTTTTCTCAAGATTAACACTGTGGCTATAGCTATTGCAATTATTACGGCGATTACGCCACCGATGATGTACATATCAAGTGGCGGTAGAGTGCTTTGTTGCTGTGGTGATTGCGTTGGTGCAGGTTCACCAGCATAGAACGATGTTTCAGCGTATGTTCCATAGTATGATTCAGAACCAGCAAAGGAAGCGACCACTCTGTAATCGCCAGGGATGTCAGGCGTCCAAGTCAGGGTGAACATTCCACTGCCGTCGCTTGTTGTAGTTCCGATGTCTCTAAAGTTATTGTTAGAATCAAGAACACTGATAATAATTGGAACTCCAGTTATGTTATTGGGCATTGGCTGCTGCATATAAACGGCTTCCATAAATGAACTCATGCTTTCTTCAGAAACAGCAGGCAAACCATTCGGGAAGTTTGCAGCCACTGCTTGTTGCTTTGAGCCAGCAGATATGTCGTAGATTGTACCGCGAATCACTATGGGCGTGTTGGTTGTTACTCCAACGCTGGGTGCGGTAACGCTCATTTTGGTGGGTCCTTTACCCCATGCGTATATCTGGTTGTCATAAGCATTCAAAGTTGTCATGATTCCATCAGCGACGGCAGGTGCACTAGTTACGTCAAATGCTTCTATGCTCCACACAAGTTTGCCATTCGTTATGTTAATTGCTAGCTGATTCGCATTGTGGAATAGAGGTGGACTGTACATGTGCCCTTCTGGAACGAACAGTTTGCCGTCAGCAACGGTTCCCACCGAGAAAGTCCATAATGGTTCTACACCGTAAGGTGACTCGTAACCACCGCTCGGCGTATGATACTCCCAGCGAAGCGCTCCTGTTGTGATATTAAAAGCGTAAACGTCTCCACCGTAACACCAAATGTAAGCGACACCATCAGCGACAACGCAGTTTGCTCCCAATGAAGAATATGGACTAGCATTCGGCAATGAGGTTGGACCCCAAATCTTTTGTCCTGTTTTGAGACTGTACCCTGTCACTGACAGTGTTGATTCAGTAAGTTCAATACGAGCGCCGTTGCCTGCCCAGTTTCCACCAGTGTAGACAATGGAAAATGGCACTTCAGTAACATTGAATGGCCCCCACAGTAATTCGCCTGTTGACGCTTTGAATCCTGCTTCTTCTTGCCAGCCTGGTTGATAAGCGAATTGCGCGCTGGCTGTTCCTTGCAAGTATACCACGTCATCTTTAACGCTTACTGCTGAAACACTAAGCAGGTAAGACGGAAATTGCATGCCAAAAAAGGTCGTCAGGACAGTAAGTGAATTGCCGTCTGTGTCTGTAGCGGGCAGGGGTTTTGACCATTGCACCCCGTCTTGAAAGTTAAGTTGACCACCTTTTGGCGGTCTCCACATCCATTGATCGGCAACTGGTTCTCCACCAGCGTAATTAGCTACGTTCTTGTTGATGCATACTGTTGAGTTCCACATGCTCAGAGAAGCTTGAACTTCGCCAGTCACAAAGTTTGTTGTACTGTTAACGTAGTAACCTATCAACGAGCCATGTTCATCATTCACAATTGTCATAGAAGGCGTGCCAGTGATATTGAGAATCCAATTACCAGTCATTGCATCATACATAGCCATGTACGAACCGGCAGCCATAAAACCAGCTGCAGACACTGGTATGGACCATAGGTATGCGAGCGCCCCATATTGGTTAGGCGTAATGTAGTTGAGTATTTGGCCGCATCTGAGAACTTCATTGTTGATTTCTGAGGCTTCCTTTGTCCAAATTTCTTCTCCTGTGCGTAAATCAACAGCAGTCCACCCTTCTGGGTGTGTTGAACTGCCTGGATATCTGGTGTAGTAGAGTATGCCTTGGATTATGATTGGCGCGAACTTTGGTTCATACTGAGATGTTGAATAGTAATTGCCTGTTTCACTGCCACCATATTCTCCGCCGATGATGCCGCCGAACGCTTCAGGCTTAGTCCAAAGAATGTGGGCGCTGTTTGGTGCAGTAGTGTATGGTGCGTAGTTTCCGCCATCAGGACTATACATTCCGGTGGATGCAAAAGTTGATTGACCAAGACCTAACCAGTTTCCACCAATTATGTACCAGGCATTGTTCTCGCCATAAATTGGGCGTGTCCAGTACTCTGTTGGTAATGGAGCCATGGGTTCGAAGGGTATTTGCTCTTCTTGTACTGTCAAAACGTATTTGTTGCTTTCACTAGGTTTGAAATAGTCGCCAACGCTTGGGTCTGTGGATGGTAAACCGCTAGGAGTATTTAGACCCAATATGGTTTCTCCGAGAAACTTCATTTGAAAAGTATAATTGCCAAGCTTAGTTGGCGTGTATGTTGTATATGTGCCGCCAGTTGCGTCAGATGTAAACTTTCCAAGATTTTCAACTGTTCCATCAGGATGAGTGACCTCTACTGTAATGTTTGTCCACCTGTCACCATACTGTGCACTTGCAGTTGGTGGCGGTATGTTAACCCAGAAGTTCACGTTGACGCGTTGACCAATACCGATTGGATTAGGTGAAACGACAATGAACGAATAAGTTGGAACCTGCCATGGCGGATCATGCGCAAAAGTAGGTAAAATAGCCGCCATCATTGAAAATGCTAAAATTACAACCGTGGCAATAGCCAAAAATTTCGTCAATTGCATTTTTTATTCTCCTAAAAGTAGCTAGGTTGTATATGCACTAAGTTGGTTATAAAATTTTTCTAGTTTTTCAGTCCTTTCTCAATTACAAAACATAAGCAGTTATCAGTAAAAAAATAAGAAATCAATACATGAAATTAAAAAAATCAAAAAAGAGAATAGTTTACTAACTCAACATGTTGGAAGCTCAATATCTTGGTCGATATCCGCCGCCACCGCGACGATCACGATCTCTCCCGCCGCCGTATCCACCGCCACCGCGCCTGTCTCTGCCGCCATATCCGCCACCGCCAAATCCTCGTCCGCCGCCACCGCGTCTGAATGGTCGTCTTTGCTGTTCATATGTTTTGCTTGAGACGTTGTTTTCTGTGTTTACCTCTGCTTCTAGAGGGGTTTCTGCCAGTTCAAGTTTGCCGTATTTGCCAATATTTAGGCGTATGTTTCCTTTGAATAGCGTTACGTAGCCGTTTTCTATGCGGATGGTGTCTTGCTCGTTGACTTTTTCAATGTTGTCATCCCACAGTGTTAGGTATACCACGCCTGTTTCATCGCCCACTAATGCATCACATACTTTGTGGGGTGAACCGTCTCTACCCATCGGGATTTCTCTTATCTCTGTTTTGGATACTACTTTGGCCGTGACATTAACTGCTTTAGATTGCGGAGTTAAGTCGCCGACTTTTGCTTCTACAGGTTCCTTTTTGTTTTCGAAAAAACCTTCAACAGCCAATTGATTTCAACACCTATTTTTGTAGTCTGACACATGTTAGGATTCTCTCTACACTTAAGTGTTTCGCTTTGCTGTTTTTGTGGTGTTTTTAGCGTTGTACATATTAATGTGGTTGTCATTTTTCTGTTCCATGGAAAAGAGGTCTCTGTTAGCTTTAGTTCTTATTATCGTCGTTCTCACGGTAGTGGTTGGTTTGGTTGTTTGGAATCTTAATTTGTTTTCTGAGAAGTCTCCAATAGTCTATGGTTACAGTGTTATTGAGACTTTTCCTCATGATTCTAGCGCTTTTACTCAGGGTTTGGTAATAGACAATGGTGTTTTCTATGAAAGTACTGGGGGGTATGGTGCTTCTGTTTTGCGGCGTGTTGATTTAGTAACTGGGGCAGTTTTGGCGCAGGTTGAGTTGTCGGCGGATTTTTTTGGTGAAGGTTTAGCTATGGTTGACGGGTTACTTGTTCAGTTGACTTGGGAAAATAATATTGGTTTTGTATATGATAAGGAAACGTTGACTTTGCTGGGTAATTTCACTTATTTAACGGAAGGTTGGGGTTTGACTTATGATGGAAACAAGTTGATTATGAGTGATGGAACATCAAAGTTGTATTTTCTTGACCCTGTGACTTACCAGAAGACAAGTGAGGTAACGGTTTATGATGGTGAAGTTTTGCTTGAGAGAATCAATGAGCTTGAGTATGTTAACGGTGACGTTTACGCTAACATTTGGTACGAACAGAGAATCGCTATTATCAACCCACAAACAGGACAGGTTAAAGGTTACATAGACTTAACTGGAATATACCAAACAGATAACCCAGAAAACACTCTAAACGGAATAGCCTACGACCCAAAAACAGACAGACTCTTTGTCACTGGCAAGAACTGGCCAAATCTCTATCAGATAACAATAAAACCCAAAACATGACTGACTTTTTTTCTATACGATATTTATTACTACAAACAGTGGCTATGCCGCAGAAGTTTGTTGCTTTGCCGATAAACCCTATCCCCCTATAAAAAGCAGTGATTTTTCAGCATGCTTTGGTATTAAAAGTCACTAATACAGCCTAACGCCCACACTTCTATTTGTTAGAAGTTACTTGCTCAACTGGTGCCTTATCCGTTGCTAGTTGTTTTTTTATCATTAAGTAGAGCGTTAAGAATAACGCGGCGGCTATAATTGCGGCGGTGGCACCCATGATGAGCCATGCTGCCCAAGAGGGCAAAAAAGTTTGTAGGTACCGCAGGGAACCGATGAGAATGAAGAGCGCCGCTGAACCTGCCATGGAGATGCCCAGCGCCAAAAGTACAGCGCCAATTATGGTGATTATTAAGATTTTTTTGAGGCGTGGTTTTAGGGCTTCTTGTTGTTTGGTGAGGTACTCTTTGAGTACTGCTTTTAACTCGTTTAGGAATGAGATTATTAATTCTTTTAATGAAATTTTTCCGTCGTCCAAAACTTTAACCCCGCAAGCGATTCAGCGCAGCCTGCCAATCGCTAAAGAGGTATGGCTGAACTGCTTATTTTAAGGTTTTGTCACAGCGAACAAACTGTAACGCGCGTCTACTGTGCGCTCTTCATTTCCTCTCTAAACGTTTCTTCAAGCGTCTTCTTGTTGATTCCAATCTCTTCTGACAGCCGCTTAACCTGCTTTACGTAGGTTCGAAATAGGCTCTGTAAAATTTCGGCTTTTTCAGTCTCAGAAAGCTCTTTCTGCTCTGCCAGCAATAATGCAAACCACTTTCCCAAATTCGTAAGCTGATAGGCTTTTATCCAGATGATTCTGCCTTCCTTCTCATTTTTTTCCATGCTCTCATTCAAAACACCCAAGGCAGTAAGGGCTTTGAGGTTCTCTATGATGGTCTTGTTAGAATAGTTGAGCTTTCTGACAAGGTCTTTTTGATAAATGTTCTTTGAAATGCCCTGCTTCAGCGAAAAACGCAACAGATCCACACCTGCCTTTGAACCAAATATTGCAGAGAGAATCTTGTCTTTCTTCTCCATAGGAAGAAAAACTACATATGGATGTAACTTTTCATTCACAGTAATCCCAGCCTCATAAATATCTCACAATTTTACTTTTTAAGATTACGCCTAAACTTCCAAAGAAACTGGCTCCCATAATTTACAATAACCCAATTTGGGGTCAGATTTTGAAAAACTGTTTTATACTACAACCCTCGTTCTTTTGGAGTAAACTGCAAGAAGGGCGCTCATCCTCATGAAAAAATCCGCGATAACCTTGATCTTCCTAATAGTCGTATCGTCCTTGACGCTTACTTTATTTTCAACTGCACAAAGCCAAACCGTGTCAGAAGACAACATCAAAGTGCTCAGTTACAGCTGGTACGTCAACAGTGAAGGCATTCTGATGGTCGTGGGTGAAATCCAAAATGTGGGTACTAATACCATTCGTGAAGTTATATTGGAAGGAGATATATTGACCTCAGAGGGTATTCATGCGGAATGGGCTACACAAGCATGGGTTCTAGACCTCCTCCCGCAACAAAAAGCGCCATTCATTATGGCTTTTAACAACCCCCAAAGTAGCAATGGATTATGGTACGCCTACCCTGACATCACCGACGCCGTGTTCAAAGCCTACAAACCCCAAGCAACAACTGACTACCTCTACCCAGACCTACAAATAACCGACCACTCAAACATAATCGACTCAAATGGCACTTTCTGGGTCAACGGGCACATCAAAAACACAGGCACCCAAACAGCGAAAAACATCACTGTAGTCGCAACATTCTATAATGCAGAGGGCACAGTGGTAGCAGTTGGATTCACAGAAGAATTCCTAACCCCTCGCAATCTGGAGCCGCAAGGAACCGCTTCATTTAAGGTTCGCGCCTTTGACCTGCCCCAAGACGAAATTCCGGACAACAAAAAAATCAAGAACTATTCTCTTCTAATACAAGTCATGGCACCCATACTGCAAGGCGAACCGCCTGCGAATCAGCCAACTTTGCCCCCAAGCTCCCCACCCACCGCCGAACCAACTCAAAACCAAGAAACAGGCATTAACCGCCAGACATTGATATCCGCCATAGCAATAGGCATAGTAATCGTCGCCATTGTTGGAGCAGTTCTGCTTGTTAAGAAAATCAAAACGCAACCGCCAAAAAAAGCTCCCTCAAAAGCCACACTAAGACCGACAAAAAACGCAACCTCTAATCAAACTGTAAAAAAATGATATGGAACTTTTTGATAATTCAAAAACTACCAAGCTCCCCAAATGTGACACCATTTAAATATTGCCTTTATACATAAATTGCCCATGAGCTTTAGAGCACAAACCAGTCCGCATAGTAGCGCCAAAACACAAACCAAAAAAACCATACGTGACAAAAAAATCAAAGAGAAAAAGCAACGGGCAACAGCCAAACAGCAAATCCAACAAGAAACCCCAGAGGCGTCGCCTCAAGAAATTGTGGAAAAAACTCTGAATCGTCTTGAAAAACTGGGTAACCAAATTTTTGCTCTCTCACCGTTTAGCCAATACTTTGATGATTGGTTCATAAACCTCAAACAAACCCTTACGGAATTCGAGTCTAACCCCGTTATAAAAACCGATGAGCAGTACCTTGAAGAACAGACCCAAATCATGCAAACCGTACAAGCCACACTTGCTGAAAAAAGACTTCAAGAATCAACCCTAACAGACGAAGCAAAAGCGCTCGCCGAAACTAACCACAAAATAGTCGAAGCTGACAAACAGTACGCAGAAAAAACAAGAGAACTAAGCAACAAACGCAACACCGATGTTCAACGCCTAACCACAAAAATCCGCCAACTAGAAGACGAACTTGCCGCACAGCAGAACGTAAAAATCGGCTTTTTCAAATTCAAAGAAAAACGACTAGCACAGGAAAAACTAGCCCAAACAACAAAAGACCTCAAAGCCGCTAAAAATGAGTTAGAAGTTACTTTACAGAACTTCACAGTTGAACAAGACAAACTCCATGACAGCTATCAAAAAACCAAACAGCAACTCAGCGAAGAATCAGACCGTCTTCATAAGGAACTGGAAAAGTTGGAAACTGACACCTCTAAAGATGCGCGGCAACAAGCATGCAACGCGTTGGCTAACAGTATTAAGGCTCTAATGCAAAGAACCCAGCCAATAGGCTAGGGCTAATCAACACTTTAGTTGCTTTTATTTTATAATTTTAAATCTTGTTTACTTTTCAGGATTTGGTTCTGAGCCGTTTATTAGAGTCTTGAGTGATTTAACTTCATCCCGAAGAGCACCAACTTCTTTCTCAAGAACGACGGCTTTTGCGTCAGCCATTTTTTTGAGCTCTTCGATTTCAATTAACAGGTTCTTTTTCTCAGCTTCTAGGTTCTTGATTTTTTCAATGTTTTCTTTGAGACTGCCCATGATGTTGTTTCCCCTTGGCGCTTATTAGTTTGGTTGTTTTTGCACTTAAGACTTTTGCAACCAGACGCTTAGGGGACGCTCCCTATGAAAATAAACTTGTAAATTGGCTGTTAAACAGAAGGCGGAGTTCTTCTAATAGATGCAGTTTTATATAAGAATTTGTTAGTAAACATAAGTGTACTTTCCTTTGTGGATTGTGTATAAATGAGAAAAACGATATTTAAAAAGCTGGAAGCTCAGGGGCTGATTGCAAACTATAACCGTTTGCGCAAGAATTTGCCCCCTAAACTGCCTGATCGCGTTTTTATTTGGGATGAAACTTTCAGAGAAGGCATCAAGGCACCCACGGTTTATTTAACTTACGTGGAGCAGGTTAGGCTTGCTAAGTTGATGGATGAATCAGGTGTTGCCATAATAAACGTGGGCTTTCCAGCGATATCTGAAGATGAGAAACGGAACGTTAAGCGTATTGTTAACGAGAGCTTTAGCTATTCAAAGCTTACCGCTTCAGCTGAACCTACAAAAAACAGCGTTACTGCCTGTTTAGAGTGCGGAATCAAAGAAATAACTATTGAGTCACCCTTTAACGGCTTGAACCTTCAATACAAGCTCAAGATTTCCAAAGAACAAGCTCTCCAGAGAATAGCTGACAGCATAGAATATGCAAAAAAACATGGTACAAACGTGAATTTCGTGCTCATGGATGGCACCCGAACCCCAATAGAAGACATCTTGCAGGCTTTCGAAGCAGCCGCCAACGCTGGCGCAATTCGCCTAGGAATAGCTGACACTGTGGGTTTTATAAGACCGCTTTCTATGCGCTATTTGATATCCCACATTCGAGATGGCTTGCCTGAGTCTATTAGAAAGAAAATCCCCCTCTCCATTCACTGCCACAATGACTTCGGCTTAGCCTCAGCCAACACGTTAGCCGCTATGGAAGAAGGTGTATCATACCTGCACACTTGCATTGCGGGTTTTGGTGAACGTGCTGGGATAGCGCCGTTTGAAGAGGTTGTGACAACTGCAGAGCTTCTCTATAACATTGACACTGGAATTGATATGGGCAAGATTTACCGTATTGCGCAATCAGCAGAGAAAGCGTTTGCCCTTCCGATTCAATTTCACAAACCGATAATCGGCGAGAACATTTTCACGCATGAAGTTGAGGAAGAGGTTGAGGAAATGATGTCTCAACCACTCATTTACGAGCCCTTCCCGCCTGAAATCGTGGGCAGAGAAACCATGATTTTCATCGGCAGAAACACAGGTCAAACGCTCATCCAAAAACTCTTAGAAAACGCTGGAATCAGAGCTTCGCCACGCCAAATGGACGAACTCTTTAGACGCATTAAGGGTCCACAAGAAAGTCTCGACAAAGGTGAAGCCCAAATGACGTACTATCAAGTTAAAAAACTCATGAAGGACCTTCTCAAAGGGTATACCATGGAACAGTTCTGGCGCTTAGTTGAGCAAATAACAAGGCAAAAACCGAAACCGCAAAAAATTGACAAGAAACAATTGCAGGAAACCGCTGACCAACTGATAACCTAAAACAAAAGTTGCCTCTTTACCTTCTCTGTTTCTTTTCGGCTAAGAGTCGTGGGATAATTGTAGATGGGACCACTGGGCTTTTCATTGTAAAACGGACGATTACAGTC
This sequence comes from Candidatus Bathyarchaeota archaeon, assembly GCA_026014725.1. Lineage (NCBI taxonomy): Archaea > Thermoproteati > Candidatus Bathyarchaeota > Candidatus Bathyarchaeota archaeon. The sequence goes on from JAOZHV010000044.1 coordinate 350,746, forward strand.
AGGACAACCAGAAGTTCGAAAAGCCAAGCCACTGTCGATTTCAGCTTCCAAATTTTGCCTTGTTACCCCGAAACAGATAATGGTGCCTTCATCATTAAAGCGCATATCCTCAACTCTAGCTTTCCCATTGACGATTAAGTGTCTGGCAAGTTGAACACGCCTATAAGACTCCAAAGGTGGAGGCAATTTTTCTTCCATTGCTGTGCCGCGCACTGGTGTAAAAGCAAAAAGCGCTGGCAATACGCTCATGTCAACGCATTTCTGAATAATCGCAACAGCTTCTTTCTCGGTTTCGCCTAACCCAAGAATCAAATGAGTGCTAACGTTGCCTCTTCCAAAAACAGCGTTCGCATCGTTGAGAAGACGGAATTGGCTTTCCCAAGAATAGGTGCCGCCTGCGTCTTTGCCCTTAACTTTGTCGAACAGTGCCTTGGTTGCGGCATCTAGTGCTATGCCTAACCTGTCAACGCCTGCTTTTGCCAGTAGCTTCATGTTTTCTTTGTTGAGGGGTTGACAAGAAACCGAGACAGGAACGGCGGCGTGTTTTTTGATTTCTTTAACTAACGCAACAAGATGAACAAAAACGCTGGGGTAATTTAGGGCTTGGATGCAGACTCGCTTGATTTTTTCCTTATCCGATGTTACGCTTAGCGCTTTTAGAACTTTGGCGGTTGGGAAGGCTGGCCATGTGACTCTGGACAAAAGTTCAGTATTGCTTTTGCTGCCTCTTGCTTGCGGGCAGAAACCACAGTTTGCTGAGCACTTGCCAGTCTTGTGCGTCATTAGGTATGCCGTTGTGGGCTCCGCATCCATTTTTCCTTCCAGAAGACCAAGAACGATGGCAGTGCCTACGGAAACTCGAACTTGCGCTGGCAGTTCAGTTTTGTTTTTGAGTTTTGTTTCTGGCAAAGGACGCACCGAAATTTATGTGAAAGTAGTGGTGGCGATAAGTTAAACGTTTTTTCTAGTTAAGCTGATTATGCGGCTTGTGAGTGAGAGCAAAAAGAAGCCCATAAAGGCAAACTGAACAAAGCTAAACATTGCTTGTACTGGTGAAATTAAGGTTAAGGCTATACCTATATAGAGTGCACTTCCCAGGTACCTGCCTACTGGGTCATAGATTTTTTTGGCATAGTGACTTGTAACTAAGAATTGACCAAACGCTGCGATTATGAGTAGAAGTAACCAAACGGGGTACAATCCGCTAACGTAAAAGATTGCAAATATACCAATTACGAAACTAAAGTCAGTTGTAGCGTCATAGTAAGCGCCAAACTTTGAGGTCACATTGAGCTTTCTGGCTAAGTAGCCGTCCACTGAGTCTGTGGCTACACAAAAAGCAAACAGAAGCAAACATGAAGTCGCATTGCCTTCATTAAAGAGGAAAAAGAAGAGCGGGAGAAATGCGATTCGTAGCGAAGTTATCGCCGTTGGGATAACGATTAGGTATTTCATGGCTGCACCCTTAGGGTGTTATGTTTTTTGCAGCGTTAAACATGTCTTGCGCGGCAGTCCCGCCTCTGAAAGCTTGTAGCGTCGCTATAAGGTTTCCGTTGGCGTTCTGCACTTTCGTGTTCATGTTTTCTTGTGCATGCAAAGGATCCATGCCTCCTGCAATAACCATGACTACTGTGTCGATGCCGTTTAAGTCTCCGATTCTGTCAAGGTGGTTTGTTATTGTTGGTCCAGGGTTAAAGTCGTAAATTGGCCAGCCCAATACCAGCAGCGAGTATTTGGATAGGTCGGTTGGTGCTTGCGCGCTTGCGGTTGTGATTTCTACTCGCCAGCCGCTGGATACAAGTCCATCAGCGAAGGAGTAGGTTACGTTTCGTGCAAAGTCTGTTAAGCCTGGATGGTAAATGATAAGAGCGGTTTTTGCGCCTTGCGCGTTTAGTACTTCAACGTTTGAGGAGACTTCTCTGTAAACGCTCCATTCAAGGTAGCCTACGATGCCGATCAGCACAGCCAAGATAATCAGTAAAGTTGTCAGCAAGATTTTCTTCCACCTTTTCTGTGGCCAAAACCTCAAGTTTTCACCTCCGCTTTTGCGTGTTCCTTGAGCATTTTTAATGCTGTGTCTGCCCACTCTACGCTGGCTTGAGATATGCTCTTGCCAAGCAGAATCGTGAGTAACACGTAAAAGTGGGATTCGTTTTGGTTTAAGATTGGTTTGATGTTTTCAAGGAAGAGATTCATGGTCTGCAGGGTTTTTTGGTTTCTGTCCTTGAACTCTTCAATGTGTTTTTGGTTTAATTCTGGATAAGCTTGGTCGCCAAAGATTAGTTTAAGCAGAAACTCGTACTTGTGAACTTCTTTTTTTGCAGGTTTGACAAGCCAAGCTTGCAGTTCTTTGATTCCTGTAGCGGTGATTGTGTAGACTTTGCGGTTGGGACCATTTTGGTTGATTTCTACTTTTTTGGTTATGAGCTTGTTTTTTTCAAGTTCTTTTAGTGTTGGGTAGATTTGTCCGTAGCTTAGGTCCCAAAAGTAACTCATGCGTGTTGCCACGGATTTTTTTATGTCATATCCGCTCATGGGGTTGTGGCTTAAGAGGCCCAGGAGAACATATTTTGCGTTGTTGCCTTTCATTACGATTGCCTTCCTTATAGCTTATTGTTATATATCACTTAGATATATACCTTGCGGATATAGACTATCACATTATAACCCCCTGACTTTTTGGCTTGCGACAGGTGTTTGTTTGGCATAACTTTATTATTCCACTGTGAAAATTTACACTCGGTTGAAAAAGAATACTCATGCCCATCCAAAAGGGCTCTGGGTTGGTCAAATGGCACAGTTAACTGATTTAGGCTTCGTGAAAGGCGTAATTTTTGAGACCATACTTTCAACCTACAACAGTGATGGAACACCCAACGCTGCACCCATGGGCATTACCATGCAGAACCAGCAAAAACTCACGTTCAACCTGTTTGATTCCTCAGCAACCAGCCGAAACCTCAGAGCCAACAAATGCGGAGTCATAAACCTAACAAGCAACATAGAGCTTTTCTACAAAACCGCCTTCAAAGAAGCAAACCCAAACGGAAAACTACCCACGGAGTGGTTTGAGAAATCACAAACCGTTAATGCCCCTAAGTTGCGCTTGGCTGATGCAACAGTTGAAGTTACAGTTGCAGGCATAGAGTCGCTTGACGATGAGAAAAATAGAGTCTTCTTGAATGTGGAGCGGATTGATGCCGTGAGGAGTTATCCGCAAGTTTACAACCGTGCGATGGCATTAACTTTGGAAGCCATAATCCATGCTACCCGCGTAAAAGCGTTCATCAACAGTCCCCAAGAAAAAGAACGTGTTGGCAAGCTTTTGGAAATGATTAAAAACAGCGATGAAATTGTAAACCGCGTAGCTCCCAACTCAGCGTATTCTACGGTTATGGCTGATTTAACGAAAAGAATCGACTCTTGGAGGAATAGGCAGTGAAGGTTTTGGTTAAGACTCCAGCTAGGCTTCATCTTGGATTAATAGATATGAACGGTGATTTGGGGCGGATGTTTGGCGGCTTAGGCGTAGCCATAGATCACCCAAACGTAATAGTCGAAGCCGAACACTCAGAAAAATTTGTGGTCACAGGTCAAGAAAAAGAGTTGGCAACAGTTCTTGCTCAGCGGTTCTTCTCTACTTACCACGTACAACCCAAAGTTCACCTCAATATTGTTGAGGCGATTCCATCACACGTGGGCTTAGGCTCAGGCACCCAACTCTCCTTAGCGGTTGCGGTTGCGCTTGCAAAGCTCTTTGATGTCAAGGCTTCTGTTCCTGAATTAGCAACTGTCATGGGGCGTGCCAGAAGAACATGTGTTGGCACCGCAATCTTTCAGGGCGGCGGTTTTGTAGTTGACGGAGGCAAAAACCTCAAGCACCAAGAAATGTTTCCACCTCTAATCTATCGCCAACCCTTCCCCAATGAGTGGCGCTTTATCGTAGCTGTGCCGAACTTAAAGAAAGGCTTAGCCAACTCAGAAGAAAACACAGCCTTCGACAAACTAACTAAAATGCCTGCGCAAGACGTTGCTCAAATTTGCCGCTTAATTATGCTTAAGCTTCTTCCAGCCATAGCTGAAAAAGACATAGAAAACTTCGGTGATGCCCTCACAAAAATCCAAATCTTAACAGGGAACCATTTTGCACAAGCTCAAGGTGGAACATACCACAGCCAAGCAGCGGCAGATTGCATAAGTTTCATGAAAAACGCTGGAGCTTATGGTGTAGGGCAGAGTTCTTGGGGGCCAGCGCTCTACGCAGTTGTGAAAGAAGAGCAGGCAAAGCAGATGCTCGCAAAAGTTAAGGCTTACTTGCGCCAAGGTGTGGGCGGGCAAGTTTTCATAGCAAAAGCAAACAATAAAGGCGCAAAAATAAAAATAACCAAGTGACGGCGAGATGAAGGTACTTTTGGTAACAGGAACGCTTGCAGAGGAAACAGTTAAGCGCTATGCGAAAGAGAGCGCTGTGGAAACAGAAACTGTGGCGTTAAAGATGGCTGTCGCCGCACTACTAACCCCCAAAGTAATAGCTGATGCGCTTGAAAACATGAAACTATCAGGCTTTAACACGATTTTGGTGCCTGGGCTCGTCAGAGGCGACACCACAGTAATCTCGCAAGCAGTCGGTATTCCAGCCTTTAAAGGTCCACGGTACGCCGCCGACCTGCCAACAGTTCTTGATTCATTATGCGAAGTTGAGCTTTCAACAACGGTGCCAGCGTGCGATTTACTGCGGGAAAAACTTCAGCAGAAAGCTCTCGAAGAAATCGAGAAAGTTGAAGCAAACCGCGATGAACTGCTCAAGAACCCGGGCAGCATGCTGATTGGCAATGTGGCGGTCGGCAAAGACTTTCCCATGCGTGTACTCGCAGAAATTGTCGATGCTGCATTAATGGATAAGGAAGCCATCCAGCGGACAGCTAAACGGTTCGTTGAGGTCGGCGCAGACATCATCGATGTGGGCATGGTTTCAGGCGAGCCCCAGCCAGATTTGGCGAGGTGTATCGTGGGGTGGGTTAAGGAGGTTGTGGATGTGCCTGTGAGCATTGACACGCTTGACCCAGCCGAGATTAAAGCGGCAGTGGAAGCTGGCGCGGCGCTGGTGCTGAGCGGCGACGCAGGAAACATCCAAGAAATCGCGCCTTACATTAGGGATGTGGCGGTTGTTATTATTCCTACCAATCAGCGACAAGGGTACTTTCCAAAAAAAGCACAACAACGTGTAGAGTTCCTCGAAGAAATAATCACTAAAGCAAAACAGCTCGGCGTAAAGCGTTGCCTTGCCGATTTGATTTTGGAGCCCTCAGACATTCTGGAATCTTTCATTGCTTTCAAAGAGTTTGCCCAAAGAAACCCCTCTGTGCCGCTCTTTGTCGGAGTCTCAAACGTAACGGAGCTTTTTGACGCTGACTCGATTGGTCTTAACGCTATCTTGGCGAGGTTATCGTCTGAAGTTGGCGGAAGCATCCTTTTGGCAACCGAGAAAAGCACTAAAGCAAAAGGTACCGTGGCAGAGGAAGTGGCTGCTGCTAAAATGATGTTCTTAGCTAAGCGGCGCGGTTCTGTGCCTAAAGACCTTGGCATCGATTTGTTGGTTCTCAAAGACAAACGCTCGCACGAGGAACCTTACGATAAAAAATTAGAAGAAAAGACCAAGGTTATTGTTGCCTCAGAAACCTTGGAGCCTGCCATTTTCGACCCAGCTGGCATGTTCAAAATTTACGTTGACCGTGAAGAGAAACTTTTAGTCGCAGTTCAATATGCTTCCAAAGAGTTGAATAAACCCTTTAACGTGATCAAGGGTCAAACGGCTGAGAGCGTTTATTCTAAAATTGTTGAACTTGGTTTAACATCGAGAATCGATCATGCTGCTTATTTAGGGAGTGAACTAGAAAAAGCAGAAATTGCCTTAAGAACAGGAAAAGAGTACATTCAGGATGCTTTTCTCTTTAAAAATTAGTTTTGGGCTCCGATTTGTAATTTGATTCTGGTATTGGTGCAGAGCTTTTTGGGATAAGTGCTGTTTTTTGAAGCGCTCGGATTAAGGGTATGCCAATCACAACGGCTAGTAGGACAAGCATTAAGCGTTCCCACGGGTAGAGGTAGAAAACTACATTCCAGTTTAAAGCAAGCGATTCAGGAGTCATCCACTTGTTAACATAAACAAATATGTTTTCATATAAAATGTTGCCCATCAAATGTTGCATCATTGTTCCAATTAATGCTAATATGGCGAATCCTGAGATGGCCTTGGTTGATTTTAACGTCTGTACCCATTGTGTCGCTTTCAATCCCACTGGTGAAATAAGCAGTACAAGTGCTACTATGTGCAACCACGCAAAGGGAACAGTTATGTTAGTGACCCCTAAAGGCACATTTATCAGGTTTACTGTTAACGGGTTAGCAACAAAGCCTATGAGCAAAATCACGTTTAATACTACTACTGGTAGCCATTTTCTTCTTACGAGAAATCCCAAAGCAACTGCATTTATGAATCCTGGCAGAAAATCAAGCCCTAAGAATACTGGGGCTTTCACAGTCATAGCTGTGAACGTGCCAATTAGAACGCTGGCTCCTCCTATAAATGGCCCCAATATAATTCCGTAAATAGGCGCTAAAATATCTGAGACTGAGAAGTATGCTCCTGCTACACCTATCATTGGGACAGTTGGTAATGCTCTTAGGACTGCATAGATTGCTCCAAACACTGCTATAATGGCGATTTGTTTTGTCGTTACTTTTAATTTTATCTTACTTGCCACCTTGAAATTTTTTGCATCGCTATGTAATTTTTTACACTGCACTGCTATAAAAGATTTTCCGAGAAACAAGCGCCAAGTAAATTCCGCTACATTTTTAACATGTAAATGTATATTTTGTCAAGTTTAAAAGCATGGGAAAAATGCGCTTATAAGTCGGCTGTTTTTAAGCTTATTTTTATTATAGCACCTGTTTTTAGGATATTTTATGTGTTGTGACAGAATAGTTAGCCTTTAGTAAATTTTAAATATAAAACGACCTTAATTGTACCATTGAGGTCAGTATCGTGGCAAAAGGAGCCAAAAAGACAGCTAAAAAGGCTAAAAAGAAGAAATAAGGCGCCCTTGAGGTTGCCTTCCCCTCATTTTTCTTTTTTACATCTACAGATGCGCTTTTTGTTTGCACCATGGAGGAAGTAGACAGGAAAAACGCTAAGTTTATGGGTGCCTTGATGGTGTGGCTTGTTTAAACGAAGCTTTATCTTTTGGCAGTATTTTAGAATAGGGTGAACGGTGAAGTTGGTTTGGAAAGCAGTCTGTTAAGCACGGTTTTTGCTGGGTTGATGCTCAAAAATCCCACTATGCTGGCGTCGGGGGTTTTGGGGTATTCAACTGAGTCGCTACAACGTGTCGTGCGTGGTGGCGCAGGCGCGGTAGTAACAAAGTCTGTGGGAATTGAACCACGAATCGGCTATGCAAACCCGACGGTGGTGCAGGCTGAGTCAGGCTTGATTAACGCGATGGGCTTGCCTAATCCGGGAATTAATGTTTATTCTGAGGAGATTAGGTTCTGCAAGACGGTTCTGAAAGTTCCACTTATCGTTAGCGTTTTTGGTTACTCGGCAGAAGAGTACGCAACTGTAGCAAAGAAAGCTGTTGAAGCAGGCGCTGATGCAGTGGAGCTCAACGTATCTTGCCCGCATGTTAAGCAAACTGGCGCTGAAATAGGTCAGAACCCAAAGATACTCTCAGAAGTTGTTGAAAAAGCGAAAGCAGCAATAAACAAACCCCTAATCGTAAAGTTATCACCCAACGTTGCAGATATTTCGGTTTTGGCGCAGGCAGCAGTTCAAGCAGGAGCAGACGCCCTGACAGCTGTAAACACGCTAAAAGCCATGGCAATTGACAGCGACACTATGCTTCCCATCTTAAGCAACCTAAAAGGCGGCTTGTCAGGTCCAGCAATCAAACCCGTGGCGTTGCGGTGTGTTTGGGACATCGCCGAAGCGTTGAACGTGCCAATCATCGGTTGTGGTGGAGTAACAGATTGGCGTGACGCCGTAGAATTCTTCTTAGCGGGCGCTTGTGCAGTGCAGGTTGGCACGGCTGTTGCGTTTGAGGACACAGATGTTTTCCAAGCCATCAATAAAGGAGTAGAAACGTACTTGAGAAGAAAAAATTATAGGAGTGTAAGAGACATTGTCGGGCTCGCTCACCGCAAGTAACACGTTAAGAACAACAACAATTGTGCAAATCAAAGATGAAAGCCCAACCGTAAAGACTTTCGTGCTACCTGACCGTTTATGCTGTAAAGCCAAGCCAGGCCAGTTTTTGATGCTCTGGATTCCAGGAATCGACGAGATTCCTCTGAGCATTCTGGATGCTTCAAACGGGTTAGTTTCTGTTTCAGTTAAGGCTGTTGGGGATGCAACTAGGCACATGCATGAGTTGGAGGCTAGCGCAACCGTGGGCGTTCGTGGACCCTTTGGAACCAGTTTTACTTTAAGCCGCGGCAAAGTTCTGCTTGTTGGCGGAGGAACAGGGACAGCGCCTTTACTGTTTTTGGCTCGGCAATTAGCAGAGAAGACGGAGCGGCTCTCGTTTGTTGAAGGCGCCAAGACAAAAGATGAGTTACTGTTTGTGCGTGAACTTGGCGACATATGCAAAGAGAAAAACCTCATAACCACCACAGAGGACGGCACCGCGGGATTACAGTGCTTAGTAACTGAACCGCTGGCTAATTTGCTGGACAGAGAAAAGTTTGACATGATATACACATGCGGCCCAGAAGTTATGGTGAAGAAAATTTTTGAAATGACTGAAGCACGCAAGCTGCCTCTGGAGGCAAGTTTAGAGAGGCTTATGCGGTGCGGTATTGGCTTGTGCGGAAGCTGTGTAATTGGCAAGTACCGTGTCTGCCATGATGGCCCAGTGTTTACTGCCGCTCAGTTGCGCGAAGTTAAGGAAGAGCTTGGCATTTCAAAACTTGGATTTGATGGCTCAAGGATTCCTGTTTAGACATGATGCCAGAGACTGACTTAGAAGCAACCGTTAACAAAGCCATAGTGTTCTACAATCGTCTGCGACCAGCAGAAATTGCCGTCAAACTCGTAGTTTTCGCCCCGCCCCTGCTCACCGTTTCCTTTACAGGTGGCTTTTGCTACGGTTGCGGCATACATGACTACGTCGAAAGCTTCGCTAACCACTTCAAAATGCTGACAGAAAAGTATGTGTTGAAAGCTGACAAAACAAGAGAAATAGACCCAAGAACATTCGAAGCGGACTACACTATAAAATCAAAATAACATTCCCTGTTTGTTTTAATGACAGCCTTCGTAGTAACAACTAAAATATGCAGTCAAATAAACTGAAATTAATCAAATTAAAAATACTTTTTCCGAAGTTTATTTAAAGAAAACATAACAATACCTTTCATAACAGGCAGAACCACCAACACAAAGGAGAAAACATCAATGAACAATAAATTGTTAACAATTTTTCTAATCATACTCCTATCATTTTCAACTTTAGCTCTCATAACTGCAACGACGCAATGCCCAAAATGCAATGGAACAGGAATCATAACTTGCCCAAACTGTAACGGTACTGGCAAAACAACAACTCAAAGTTACGGAGACTGCCAACATTGCAACGCAACAGGCATCCTCAAACCAACCGTCCTGTTTAGAGGTAAAGACGCAGAGCAACGCGAGCAAGCAACATTTATCACAGGACAATTTGAAAACCAAGAAACCATCGAAGCCAAAGGAATAGTCACTGCAACCATCTCGGGACACAGTGGTACTTCAGAAAAAATCACTTTCCCGCCAAAAGAAAAAATCAGCGTAACCATCAAAATAGAGTTCTATGGAGGATACACAAAAATGCAGCTACTCAACTATGCAGCCATAGCCGTAACTCAAGTCGACGAAGTCACATGTCCATACTGCGACGGCACAGGAGTTGCTATCCAAACAACAGAAACATGCCCAGAATGCGACGGTACAGGAGAAATCGAGTGCCCAACCTGTGATGGAAAAGGCTACGTTGACAAGGCATCCGATTTAGAAGAGCAAGATGCGAGCGGTATCCCATTAGCGGCTATTGCCGCTGGCGTCGGTGTGGCAGTTATTGCTGGAGCAGGTGCAACAACATTCTTCCTAATGAAAAGCAGACGAGTAAACGAGAAAAGTTTGCGAAGACTTTCATCACGTGAATTTAACGATTGGGTCTTAGCCAAGCTTAACGGCAGACCGCCCACAGCAAGGGACACAGCTATGGGAATAGACGGCTACACCAGTGGAGGAGAACCAGTTTTGATTAAGCAATCAGACGGCGTTGGAATGAGCGTGATTGACTCCTTTGCAGCTGCATTGGCTAGGAATCGTGCAAGAGGCGGAACGATTGTGGCTTTCAGTTTTGGCGATGATGCCGTTAGAGGAAAAGTAAGAGCTAAAATGAATTATCGCCTAGAAATTGAAATGTTAACCGTTAAGGAACTGATTGAAGGCAACAGGCGTTTTTGATTAAAGGCATTGGCAGTCAACAGATAGATGCTTCGCGTGCTCGTGAACTAAATGGGTGGCTTGGCTATTTTTTTGTTGTTTAAAGTTTTCATCCATTGTTTAAACTCGTTTGATGGCGGCTGTTCTCTGTAGATTTGTTTACGATGGGATTCTAGAAAATTGTTTTCCTTACCTGCGTATTCTGCTGCAGTCACGATGCGGTGCTCGAACTTTGCAGCTTTTAAAAATACGCTTTCCATCTTTTGCTTCCAAAACTCGTCTCGAAGGGCATGATGCTCCAAAATTATCATTGGCACTTTTTCTACAATTTTTTCTAGGTTGTGAAGGCCAAACCCCAGTTGCGCCATGTCAACGCGGAAACCGCCAAGATAAAGTGGTGGTCCACCCAGCATAATTAATGTGGGGTGCGCAGCTAAAATAAGCTCCAGCGTACGAGTGGACATTGGTCCTTGAACATCAGGCGCGAACATGAACCGTTCATCATCGTACTCAACAACAGTCATAATTACCCAACCTAACATTGAATCTTCAGACCCGTGAGCGACAGCCTCAGAAAAACACAGCCTTGTTTTTCCGTAAGTGAAAGTTTTGCCGTCTGCTGATTCCAGCGTTTTGGCATGTTTACCGCCTGTTTTTTGGAACATCCATGCACGCTGTCTTTGGCTGGCGTTTATGTTTTCTTTCGGGTCTTTAATGAGTACGATTTTGTGTTGATAGATTTGGCGTGCGGTTTCTGTTTCCTCTGTCCAGTTGACAACCCAGTCCTCAAATGAAGGCGTGTGATGGTCAAAATGGTAATGGCTAATCGTAGTGACAGTAGCTTTGTCGGCGGCTTCCGCGATGGTTCGGCGCAAGCGACTGATGGTTTGGAACTCGATGGGGTGCGGGGGCAAGTTAAAGCGGTATGGACATAATGAAATCCCGGCGTCCAAAAGTACTGTAACGTCGGGAGTTTGCACCAGCGTGCACATAGATCGGACGCCCAAGCTTTCTGCCGCTAATGGAGTAATCGCGATTTTATGTTGTGAATTGTTTTTTTGCATGTTTGGCCCCGAGGTTTGCTACAAGGCTAATTGTTTGGAAACTTAAAATGTTTCTTAGGGCAATGTTGTTATGCCATCACATACAGAAACTGTTAAGTTCTAAGTGCTCGCAGTCTTTTTTAGGAGAGGCTTTTATGAGTCAGCAAAAAGGTAGAGAAAAAACTTTGGAGATCGCGACGTTAGCCGGCGGTTGTTTTTGGTGCACTGAAGCTGCCTTTAGCATTATTAAAGGTGTAGTGCGAGTTGAGCCTGGCTACACTGGCGGTAACGTTGCGAACCCGACATATGAGCAGGTTTCTTCAGGTGTGACAGGGCACGCTGAGGCTGCTCAAATTTATTTTGACCCAAAAGTTATCAGTTACAAAGAGATATTGGAGATATTTTTTTCTATGCATGATCCGACTTCGCTGAATCGGCAAGGTGCTGATGTAGGCACGCAGTATCGGTCTGCGATTTTTTATAATGATGAAGAGCAGAAGGTTATTGCCGAAAAGTTGATTGATGAGCTGAACAAGGAAGGAATTTGGGACAAGCCCATCGTTACAAGTGTTGAGCCGCTAAAAAAGTTCTATCCAGCAGAGACTTATCATAAAGATTACTACAAAAAGCATCCACGGGAACCATACTGTATGGCAGTGATTGCGCCTAAACTTGCCAAACTTCAGGCGCGGTTTGTAGACAAAATCAAGCCGCCATCGTAAAGTTAAACTGCCATTTCGCTGGACGCCCTAATTGATGCTTGGTTTGAGAAAGCGCCAGTAGTGACCTACCCCTATAGGTTTCTGCATAGATTAACTATTAGGATTCAAATATGTTGGCGTTAACTTTAATATTAAAGCAGGTCAAGTAACGTTAAGGTGAAATCTTCATGGTGTTTAGCGTAAATCAGATGGCTTGGGAGAAAGCCCAAAAACTCATAGAAAAACCAGAATTATACGGTGTGATAGTTACAAAATCCAGTGCTGGAGCAGCAATCGTTGACGCTGGCGTGAAAGCTAAAGGTGGTTTTCAAGCTGGCAAGAAATTGACGGAATTGTGCATGGGCGGCGCAGGCAAAGCCAAGGTAGGCTTCAAAACCTACGGCGACATAACTTTCCCGTCAATAACCATCAGCACTGACCATCCTGCCATTGCCGCGTTGGGTTCACAGTTTGCAGGTTGGCGCATCAAAGACGGCGACAACATAGCCATCGGCTCTGGCCCCGCTCGCGCGCTGGCGCTAAAGCCCAAGGATATTTTTGAGGAAATCGGCTACAAAGACCAAAGCGATAAAGCAGTGCTTACACTTGAAAGTAACGTGTTGCCTTCCGATGCCCTCATCGAAAAAGTGACGACCGCAAGCGGTGTTTCAGCTGAGAATTTGCTTATTGTTGTTGCTCCAACTGCGAGCGCGGCTGGTTTAACGCAGGTCGCTGGCAGAGTGGTTGAGGTGGGCATTCACAAACTGCGAATTCTTGGGTTGAGCCCTAAAGTAATTCGTTATGCAATGGGTTACGCTCCGATTCCACCTGTCGGCGTGGATTTTGAGGTTGCTATGGCGCGAACCAACGATGCCATACTCTACGGCGGAACAGTCTACCTAACTGTTGATTATGATGATGAAGCGGCGTTGCAAAAAATCGTTGAGCAAGCGCCCTCTATGGCTTCTAAGGATTATGGCAAGCCGTTCTTGCAGATTTTCCGCGAAGCCGACAAAGACTTCTACAAGATAGACCACGGATTATTTGCTCCAGCCCTCTTGATGATAAACAACGCAAAAACAGGTAGGACGTTCAAAGCAGGACAAATAAATCCTAAGGTGCTATCGCAAGCGTTAGGATTCTGACTACATCCTTTTGAAAAAGTCTTAAAAATTCTTTTTTTACTAAAACCTGCTGAAAGAAGTTTGAAATCATTAGAGCAATGTCCAGTTTACCATTGCCTAATATTCAAAAAAATGGGTTGAAATGAGATATGTAGTGATATTTTTAGTATTAGGAATGAGGCGGTAAGTCTAATATGTATGTGTCAAAGTCTGTGTACATCTGCATGTTACCGTAGAGTACACCAGCCCACATTTGAACCCAAACTTGACTACTGACGTAATCTGTTCGTTTAGCGATTATGTAGTATTGACCTTCTGAGAAGTAAAAATCATACATGCGAAAGGACTGAAGCCTATTTCCTTCTCCCCAGAGCCAACCCCACCAAGAAACCGTTCCGTAGTCCACACATGGAACATTTGTATCCAGTATTTGAAATTCTCGGCCTATGTCAACTTGGATTTTATGTACTGCAAATGGATAAGCCCCCATTTGGCAACCTGCCCAATTAAATACTATGCCGATGTATTGTTCGCCATCACCCCAGCAATAATAATAGAGTGTACCACTTCCCCAGCTGTAAGCCCAAGTAATGTCAGTGTCCATTGCATAAACGTATAGGTCACGGGTTCCACCATTGCCAATAGGTTCCGCTGCAGCTGTTGGGATGCTGTAATTAGCCATTAATATCACCGTTAAGAAAACAATCGATGATGAAACAAGCGTTTTCTTTTTTATTTGTTTCACCTCCTTTCACAAATAATAAGTATAGTTATTGCAAATAAAATATGGCTAGATGCAAAGGTTACTAGCTGAGAGGTTGAGAAATTGGCAACTGAGCTTATGGTAGCCTTTCTTAGAAAAATAGGATTGACTAAAAAAGAAATTGATATGTATTTCTTTCTTTGTAGCTATAAGGCCATTACCTGCGACCAAATTACCAAAAGACTGAGAATACATAAAGCTGAAGGTTATCGTATTTTAAAGAGCCTTCAAAGTAAAGGCTTAGTAGAGGCAACACTTGAGTCTCCAACACGGTTCACAACTACGCCTGTCACCAAAACTATAAATTTATTTATCGATGAAAAAGAGCGAGAAATAAAGCAGGCAATGACATTAAGATCATTCATGGAAACGGAAAAAACTAAAGTTGAATATGTTCCTTTAGAGAGCTTTTTAGTAATAAAAGGTCAAGAAAAAATTGATCGTTTAATTATTCGATCACTAAAAGAGGCAAAAAATAATGTGCTGTCCTTGCTACAGCTTAAAGTTATAAAACTTCTATTGCAGGATGAATTTAAAAATAATTCAGTATCTGCCATGCGAATATTGGTTTGTAATAGTAGTGACCACCCACTAATTGATACTTTTCGGAATAAATCAAATGTTAGTATTCGTTATGTCAACCCCACGCTTGATATCTCAATAATAGTGATTGATAATGAAAAATTACTCTTAATCTTTTCTTCAAACAGCGATTCTGCATTTTACGTGAAAATGGACACAGTGGTGACTTTTGTTTCCTGACAAATTGCAAAAATCTTGTGTCATCTTTTTACTTAATTTTAGAAATCATATGGTTTAATTGTAAGTCTATCGACCGAAAAAAAGATCGTTCCCTGTCTCCTTTATCCCATGGCATGCCTGAGAACGCATCAACGATAAAGAAAAGTCAGAGTTGAAATATCTCACGAGAAAAATCCTCGTTTTCGTAAAAAGTCGTTTTCTGGATAAAAAATAGAGGGTTCAGTTGGTGGCTGTCAGCCGTGTTTTGCAGAAGGAGTTCTGAATGAAATCTCTAAAGCCTTTGTTGCCCATCAATGCGGCGATTATGACGCTCATAACGATTACTTCTACCACGGCTTTTATCATGATTGCGTTTATGATTGTGCTTGCAAGAGGGGCTGATTGCATAAACAGTGGTAATAGTGCTATAAAATAGGAGTATGTAAATACGCCTTCAGGTACGTATGATAAAAGTGTTAATGGGCTTGCCCAAAGGGATTTGTGCATTTTCTGGTGCAGGTTTAAACCGTTTGAAATTAGTCCTGACGTTAATCCAGTAAGACCTTTCCCTATGGGCAGGCCAATTAGTCCTAGTATTCCGCCATTCCCTGCTGGTCCAAACATAATTCCTGGTATGATGCCCGCGATTAAGCCTGTTGCCAGCCCTGCTTTGGGTCCTGCAAAGAAGCCAGCGATGAAGACAGCAAGTAGGGATAAATCTAAGGCTACGCCGGGTGCTATTTGGCCGGTCAGGTAGCTTATGACAAATAAAACATTTCCAAGAGCACCCATCATTATTACGAAAGTGAGTTTTTTAGTGTCCATTTTGTTTCCCTGCTGATGCTGAATTCTCTATTACCTATTTAAGAGTAGCTACTTAAAAAAGCGTAAACAATTAGGGAAAATTTGGAAATAATCATAAATAACTCAAGCCAGTAAAAATAAAGCGAAGCAGCTTGACGCAACAAACAATGCAGTTCTCATCTTCCGAAGAAACAAGACGCTGGCTTGAAAAACAAACCAACGCCACCCTCACTCCTGTTCATGCCCAAGCCAAAAAGTTACGGGACGACATGAACACTTCATTACAAACGGTTTCAGAAGTCAGCAAACAACTCTTTGACACAAGCTCCAAAGAGATTGAACGGCGAAACATGAAACTCTACAACCGCGCCCGCGCCTTAAACAAGCTTGCCCGCCTCTTTCTTGACCGCCTAAAAAAACTCACCCCCCCAGACCAAGTATCCTATGATACTATGAGCAGGTATGCTCAGGAAACCCAAAAAGTTCTCCTAGTAACCGACATAGACATCAAAAACTGGTTCCCAAGAATCTCACCCTTCTTCATCATGGATCGAAGAAAATTCCTTGTTTTTTACGAAAAAGCTAAGCAGTCGTATGCTGCCCTAAACGATTTCGTAACGAAGGAGTATGTTAAAACAAAAACTTTGGAAGAAACGTTTCTACTACTAAACGAACTGCAGAGTGTAGAAAAACAGTTAACCACCCTTGAGGATGACAAAGAAAGCATCAAAAACGAGCGCGTACCAATCGAGCAGGAAATCGCAGAGATAGAACAAAAAATAGAGGGCCTCAAAACCAAAGGCCCCATCGACAAGCTTAACATGGTTAACACTGAAATAGACGCCTTAAGCAATGAACTAAAACACGCGCTGAGGCACCTGCAGAAACCATTCATTAAAATGCAAGCTTTAGCCGCTTCAGGTGGTGGCGGAGGCGTTACACCTGACCAAGTCAACGTGATAAATCAGTACTTAGAGAAGCCTTTTGACACGTTAGCAGCAGAAAAAGACGGTTACCCACTGCTTAAAGATGCCCTTGAAAAGCTTGAAGAACTGTTGGTAGATGACAAGCTTAAGTTAAAATCTGATAAAGCCCGAAAAGCCGACCAGACAGTTCAAGAGATACTTCACAAAGACTCGCTTTTGAAGCTTCAGGTGCGCTGCAAAGAGATGGCGACCCGAAAAGAACAGTTGGTGGCTTCGTCTAAGATGGATGAAATCAAACAGAATCTGGCTCAATTCCAAGAGCAACTTGACCTTTTAAAGGCTAGAAAAACCAGCATCGAAACACACGAAACCGTTAAGCATAACGTCTACAACTCGACCATAGATAAAATCAGCAACCTCAAACGCACCATTGAAAGAAACGTCTACAACGCAATCGGCATAAAAATCCAAATCAACTAAATTCTAAAACATGAAAATTCTTAGAGATGCTTAAGAACAAATAAGAAGTAAGACTCTAAAACATTACTTCTTGAGTTGCTTCTTGACTGCTTCTTCAGCCGCTTGCACCGTGTCCTTGAGTTTGTCACATTTGGTTCCGCCGCCTTGAGCAAAGTTGGGTCTGCCGCCTCCGCCACCGCCAAAAATCGGCGCCGCCTCCTTGACAATGTTGCCTGCATTAACGCCTTTTTTCACTGCTGCTTCGCCAGCCATTACCATGATTCTGCAGGTTTTTCCGTCTGCACCATAGAATATCGTGACGGCTGAGTCGTTGCGCTTAATGATTTCACTTGCAGTCTGCACCATACGGTTCACATCGATTACTTCTCCGAAATCCCGTTTCACAATGGCTATGCCATCAATTTGCACGGCTTCTTCTGCCGTTTGCTCTTGTCCGATTGCGCTTTCTTTTTCTGCGAGTTCCTTGATTAAGCGGCGTTTCTCAACGTTAGCTTCCTTGAGGTCTTTGATGACTTTCTCTGCAGTTTTATCAAGCTTGTCTATGGGCGCATTGAGAACTTCGGATACTTTCCAGAGTAGCGTCTCGTGTTCCTGTACTGCCTTTAGCGCTTCAAGTCCAACCGCGTAACCGAGCCGTTCAACGCCGTCTTGGACGCGTTCAGTGTAAACGATTTTGACAAAGCCGACTTCGCCAGTACTGCCCAAGTGTGTTCCAGCACACGCTTCCACATCCCAATCGCCAGTTTTCACGACACGGATGTCTTTACCTGGAACCGCACCACCCTGATAGAGCCTAAAGCCATAACGTGCTTCTGCTTCGTTGCGTGGAAGCCATTGTGTTTCAACTTTCATGTTGGCCATGACCGCTTGGTTTGCCAACGTTTCAATTTTGTGAATTTCCTCTTGGGTCAGTCTGCGGTAGTGCGAAATGTCCAGCCGTGACGTTTCAAGCCCCTTCTGGGTTCCTGACTGCCAAACATGCTCGCCCAAAACCCGCCTTGCAGCGCCGTTGATTACGTGAGTAACCGTGTGAGCCTTCATCAGTGGATATCGTCTTTCCCAATTTAGAACGCCATGGACAACGCTGCCTTCTTTGAACGTTGCAGGAGCGCCGAGTTTGTGCACTATAACCTTGCCAATCTTTACAACCTCAACAACTTCAAACTTTGAATCGCCAACAGTCAGCCAGCCTTGGTCTGATGGTTGTCCTCCGCCTTCAGGGTAGAAGCATGTTCTGTCCAAAACCACATGCAATCTGTTGATGATCTTGAGGACTTTTGCGTCAAATTCCTTCATGTAAACATCAGCGTAATAAAGCGGCTCTGTCGCGGGCAGTTGCTCAGCTGCTTTTTCGAGTGACTCCTCAGCTTTGGCCTCTTCCTCCTCCACGGGTTTGGATGCCTGCATGTGGCGCTTAGCGATTAACGCGTAAAAGTTCTCAGGAACTTCCACATCGATGCCTTCTTTTTCTGCGGCTTGCTTGACTATTTCAGGTGGAAGCCCATGTGAATCGTAGAGTTCAGTGAGCGTATCCATAGGCAACTTGCCTGTGCCTTTGGCTTTGAGGTCACTGGCGATGCGTTTCACCATGCCTTCTCCACGCTTAAGAGTGTCTTCGAACTTTTCCTCCTCAACTTTTAGCATTTCAACGATTTCGTTGCGCATCTCTTTGATGTGGGGGAAGTCTTTTGCCCAGTAATCCGCCTGCAAATCAATGATGTCATAGAGCTTTGCTGGCTCCATGTTTAACATACGTAACAATCGATAAACCCTGCGGTACAGCAGCCTTGCCAAGTAGCCCTCTTGAATGTTTGAAGGAACAACACCTTCGGAGAGCATAAAACTCAACGTTTTGGTGTGATCGGTTACTGCCCAAGCGTTCTCAAGCGGAATCAGCACTTTATCAAGCGTTTCTAAATCGATGCCTGTGAGTTCTGAAACGCGTTTGCGTGCCACAAGCCTGTTAGCACGCTTATCAACGCTGACCAACCCTGAATACTTTGCAACTCTCTCCAAGAAGTCATTGTCCACGTTAGTTATTCCTGCCATGTCCAGCACTTTGTCGAGCAGTTTGCCGTAGATAGCTTGAAAGAGGCTTGGAACGCCCTGACTAATCCAAGTGAAACGGTCAATACCATACCCCGTATCCACCGTGCGAATCGGCAGTTCAATAAAGTCGTCGCCGACAACCTTGTACTGCATAAACACTAGCGTGCCCACTTCTAAGCCTCGCACGATGCATTCAACGTCTGGACCTGCGTTACCTCCGCCTACCCAGACGCCTTCTTTGTAAATCACTTCTTCCGAGGGTATGCCCAACACTTCAGTGGCAAAACGCTGGTGGAAACGAACTGTGTCGTCTTTCCAATACACTTCTTTATCTGGGTAGTTAAATGCGTGTGCTCCACCCATCTCGAAAATTGTCAGGTGTCTGCCAAACGTGGGGCCAGTGTTTGCAATATCCGTAAGCCTTATTGAAGGTTGGGAAATCACCAGCGGGTTTGCAGGAGGAGGCGCGATGCCTTCGGTAACGTAAGGTTGGAAGTCGATGATGCTTGCGTGTGTTAAGTAAATGTCTTTGCGCCAACGCGCAACCACTGGGTAGGGCTTTATGCGGGTGTGCCCGTTCTTCTCGAAGAATGAGAGGAATGCCTCTCGCATCTGGGAAAGGCTGAACTTTTTCTTGGTTGCGGGGTTGCCAAGGAACGTGTAGCATCCGCACTCGTCAGAACTTGATTCGCCGCAAGTTTCCTGCTCAGCGTTCTGAGTCCAAAAATACTCGCCGCATTTTGGACAATGCTTCCTAACAAAACCCTCTTCTTTAAAGAAGGGGAGGTCGTAGTCCTTTGCTGTAAACTTCATTTGTTTGGTGCTCCCAATGTTAGTTAATGGGTTACGAGCTTCATGCTTTTAAATAATTTCGAGAAAATTTCAAGAATGCCAGCCCTCTATCAAAGCCTCCTTTAGTGAGCCTGTCTTTTCTTGTCCATAGCGCCGAAGAGGCTTGGTGAGGTGCCTCTGTGACCTTGTTGCAGTTACGTACAACCCCGCCTTTAGTGCTCTTGGCACAATTTGCTGGGTTTTTTCCAAGTCGGGGAATTTGCCGCCGCACCGCTCGCAGCGGTATCCTTGGCTTTTGCCCATGGATTTTAAGCGTTTTTTGCAGTTTGGGCAGATTGGGTTTTCAGTGCGCGTCTTTGGTTTTAGGGATAGAATGTTGATTTTTTCTAAATTGATTGTTAATGACTTAGTTTTTGCTACCTTTCGTACTGCGCCGTAGACTTCGATGCTGTCGCCAACGACGAGTTCTCTTGCGATTTTGCGCAAGCTACCGGTCGGCTCGTACGCAGCGCAATCCACTTCGGCAGAGTCGTCTTTGATGGAAAAGATTACATGGCGAACTGGAATTAATCGTGGGTTTTTTGAAACCACTCCGTTGGCGATTACTGAACTGTAAGGCTCAATCTTACCGAGCGCTTCTACAGGTGTTAGATGAGCATCCGTGCCCTGATTGCTCCTGAAAATTACCCAGCGCTCCACGGGCTCAAGCGGTTTAACAAGCTCAAACGCTTTTTTCACCACCGCTGGTGTTTCGCCTCTGATTCCGAAGAGGATTGGGTCTGGACCACGCGGCGTAATGATAACCCTACCTTTTTCAGTGTCAACGTTGTTGAAAGTGTAGGGTGCAGTCAGCTTGTCCATTTCAAAAATCGACGCCAAATCTACCTGCCGCTTTGAACCCACCTCCTCTTTTGTTCGATAAGCAATCAACTCAAAAGTGTGGTCGCAGTTGAGGGGTTCGCCTATGGCTGCCAGTGCCCCGATGATGCCCCTACAAGTGTTGAAACCAGCCGCTTCAGCCCCAAACTTCTTGATGAGTGCCATAGCTTGTTTTAGGGTAACTATGCTTGTTTGGGCACCTTTAGAGAAAACTTGCACTTCCTTTGGGATTCGCGCGCCTTTTAAGAAAACTATGCCGGGGTCTGTGCCTTTCTCTTTGATTGCCGAGTGTTCTTCCCACAATGTCATAGCTGTATCTTTTATTTCCTCTTCAAATTCAGGTTCATAGGTGAATCTTAGGCAGAGTGCGCCGTTACCCCTTGTCTTCCAAGGCACGTTAGGATTGAGCCTAATTAGGCTTGGGTAATCAATAAAACGTACGTTTAATTTTTCGAGTTCTTCGATAAAAACAGCAGCAAGGTACGTAGTGCAGCCTCCTTTAGTTGAATCCGTATCGTCTAGGCCGATGTGCATTGTTTGCTTTGGCAAAGGTGGCGTTCTCCGAGGTTAGTCAGAGAATTAGTTGGCGAAGGTAAAAAATATTGTTTAAAGAAAAAGAGGTTGCTTAGGCTGTTGTTTGACTAATAAAAAATTATTGGGCAATTGGGCTTTCAAGCATTATTTGTTCCTGTATTACTGTTTCTGGCGTTTCAGTCAAAATCATTGTCAGTTTCGAATTGATTTTACCTATGTTCTCGATTCGATTTGTTATAATGAATCGGAGTTTTTCCATGTTTTCCGCTTTAATGTTTGCGATGATGTCGTAGACTCCCCAGAGAGTATGCGCTTCTTCGACACCATCAATTTTTTTCAGTGCTTTCAGTACTTGGCTTTCTGCTCCAATCTCAGTATTTAGGAGGACGTAAGCTGTAGGCATTTTTTCACTTCATCATTTATGGTGGTTGGGCGGTTGGGTTCAGAGGTTTGGGTGCTCTATCTTATTCAAGGGGAACACAAAAAATATCGTTGAATACACAAACCTCTTCGTCCAACCGATAAAAAACTGCGTGTGCCTATTTTTCTGTAAAGTCGCTACTGCCGCTTGGTCTTCCGCAGTTTTCTTGATTTGCACGCATCTCTTCATATATCTCCCTCAGTCTGGCACACAGGAGTGTTAATTTCATTGGTAAAAAATTTAAGACTATGTGACTGTCAGCATACAATCACAAACTTCGTCGTTTAGGCTGCCTTGTTTTTTGAATAATGGTCTCTTGCGTGTAAGTCAAGGTCTTTTCCGTTCTGGAAGTCTGTTCCACACCATGGGCATTTAAATTCAAATTTCATTACTATCAATAATTAGATTGATTCTGAATGATTAATGGTTGTGTAAGTAATGAAAAATAATGACAAATATAATTTGGTGTTTGTTAAAAGAAAGGGATTTTTGAGCGTTTAACGCTCTTCTACGACAATCATTGTCAGTGTTGACCGAACCTTGTCTAATCGCCTGATGCGCCATGTTACGATTTCTTTTAGTTTATCCATGGCGTCTGCTTTTACTCTGGCCACTATGTCGTATACTCCGTAAACCGCGGAAGCTTCTTCAACGCCCTCCACTTTCTTTAACTCTTTTAAAACATCCGATTCTGAGCCGATTTCAGTGTTTATCAATACAAAGGCTGTAGGCATAATTTATCCTCAGATAATTAGTTACTTGGGTCTGAATTAAAATCTTTCTCATAAACCGACATGTCAGAGTATCAGTTTAACGCATAGTTAGCTGAGACTATGCTTGCTTGTTTCTTAAAATCTTGATGCCTACCCATTGAAACGCGATGTAGGAAACAATCAGTCTAAACCATAGATTAACAATCCGCGAAAGCAAAGTCACTGAAAAACTTAGCGGTATGGGGATTCCAAGAGCATAAAAAGAGGCACTCATGATGATTTCTGGAAAGCCAAAGAATGTTACTCCAACGGATTGAAGAGTTCCTGTTAGTGTGAAAACAATGAGTACCTTATCAACAGGTACAGGGTAACCTAAGGCGATAAAAGATAGAAAAACAACGGACACTTCGAAAATAAAGGATACAACCGCATAAATGGTGGGAAGGATTAATCTTTTAGGGTTAGTTTTTAAATGGTTCATGCTGTTGTGGAAGCGATTTAACATGTCTTCAGCTTTCGCCTTAAAGTTTTCAGGGTTCCAGCCACGGCGGAAAAATGTTACTATACGTAATGCCCAGTTTAGCAGTACTTTTGTTGCCGAGGGTTTAACGCTTATATAATAGACAAGAACCAAAACAATGAGAGTAAGTGAAAAGACGGTAGCGATAAGAAATGTAGCTGTGGGTGGTAAGGGATAGCTAAGTAGAACCGATGTTAAGCCAACACCCAATGAGACCACCGTTAAAGTTAAAACAAAAATTTTTTGACCAACCACCGAAGCACCAATCTTTCCCGTGTCAATTTTAGCATCTTTGGATAGCAAATACGTTTTTGAAACTTCACCAGACCAGCCCAGCTGCGGAATGGTTGCTTCAAAAAACAATCCAACCCACGTGTACAAAAGAGCCTTCCGTATGCTTATATCAACAGATAAGTTTTTGAGTAAACATCGCCAGACCAGCGCGGAAAAAAATGCGTAAAACACATATGCTACGAAAGCACCAGCATAATAAACAGGGTTAATCTGTGAGAGAATATCCAGTACCTTTGATGGATCAATAAAAAATAAAACATAAACGATAAAGGCAATTAACCCAAAAATCAAAATTACAATAATAGGGTTCTTTACGACGGTTTTTTTCGCGGGTTCCATGCAGGTTTCAAGCCTTGATAAAACACGTTCTATCAAACATTGCTTTTAGCTTTTTGGGGTTCATGAGCGTTTCTTCTTTTTGCGCAATAAAACGCCTGTTACCAAAGCTACTGCAACTAAAACGATAAGAACGACTGCAATTAAAATCGTCCAATTTTGCCCCTCTGCTGGCTGCCACATATTCGTATTTTCCACTATCGTATGTATTGTGTAATGTGGCGTTGCGGCGTTTCCTTCAACACTTACGCCTGTGACTTTGTCCCAAATGTACGTGTTCTCGCTTGTTGACGCATACAAAACCGTGCGAGTAGCCCCTACGTATGTGCGCTGTTCTGCTTTTGTGATGGTTACATTGCCCAAATTTTCAGCGAAGAAGGTGTCTCCTGCATTGAGGTTGGCTGGAATTATGAAGTTATCAATTAAATGCCCGGTCTCTAAATTCAAAGTCGTGGTTGACTGCTCAGTTGACCCATCAGAAAACCTTGACGTAATCCTAACAGTGATGTTTGACCCCTGCACCTCGAGTACTTCCATTCTAGCCCCCACAACATCGTGTTCTGCCACAGGCGAACCAGTATAACTTACTTTATACTCTATCCAATCGCCTTTCTTCACACCAACCGACAAATCAGCAAACGCAACACTATCTAAACTGAGAACCAAAATGCATGCGATTATTATGAGAGTGAGTTTTCTTGCCATAAGTGTTTGTTTTTCTCCTAATGCCCTATTGTAACTTTCGCTTATTGGCTTGCCTTATAGTAAGAAAAGATGGAGAATCACCGCTTCTTTACATGCTTACTCTTCAGTTAAGATTAATGTCAACGTTGACCTGACTTTAGCAAGTGTCCTTATCTTACGGGTAACTGTATCCTTGAGTTTCTCCATTGAGTCAGCCTTGACTTTAGTAATTATATCATAGACGCCATACGAATAGTAAGCTTCTTCGACTCCTTCAAGTTTTTTGAGTTCATCGACAACTTGTTCCTCTGCACCTGATTCAACGTTTATCAACACAAAGGCTCTAGGCATCCAATACTCTCCAATTATAGTTAAAGTGCTTGGCATTAAAATTTTTCTGAAAATAATCTTTTTAGATTAATTTTTAGGCGGTAGTTGTTTTGTGACCAGTTATCATGTCATAATTGGTATGTGGCTTATTTTTTTAGGATTGAGGCGAAGCCGCAGGTACAGTCAGGCGCTGCTCACTATAGTCCATTGCTAAGAAGGTGTAATGATACGAATTTTACAGCTATCTGCACAAAAGAGTTATATTAAGTTAGCATGAAAAGTGTAAGCTATTGCAGGGACATACATGGTAAAGTACATTTTCGTAACGGGCGGTGTGTTGAGTTCTGTTGGCAAGGGCATTTTAACTTCTTCCATCGGCAAAATGCTTCAAGCAAGAGGATTAAAACCGACGGTTGTAAAAATCGACCCTTACGTTAACATCGACGCGGGAACCATGAACCCCTACATGCACGGCGAGGTCTTCGTTACCGACGATGGCGGCGAAACAGACTTAGACTTAGGCTGGTACGAGCGCTTCTTAGATTTAAGCCTAAAACAGGAAAACAACTTAACAACGGGAACAATCTACAAATCAGTTATAGAAAAAGAGCGCCATGGAGATTTTTTGGGGCGGTGTGTTCAAATTGTGCCCCATGTCACTAACGAAATAAAAAACCGAATTAGACACGCTGGTAGGTTAGTGAACGCCGACATTGTATTAACTGAGGTCGGCGGTACAGTCGGCGACATCGAAGGCTTACCATTCCTAGAAGCTATACGACAAATGCGTGTTGAAGAGGGGTATGAAAACACGCTTTATGTTCATGTTGCTTTGGTGCCGATTTTGGACGTAACAGGTGAATTCAAGACCAAACCCCTCCAGCACAGCGTTAACGAGCTTCGCCGCATCGGTATTCAACCTGATACTATAGTTGCCAGAAGCCCGCAGATGATTGATGCTGAGGCGCTAAGAAAAATTGCGTTGTTCGGCACCATACCGGAAAGCGCTGTTTTCTGTTCTTATAATGCTGAATCTGTTTATCAGGTGCCGCTTATTCTTGACAAACAAGGTATGGGCGACTTTATCTGTCAACGCTTAGCTTTAAAGTGTGACAACAAAGACTTCAATGAGTGGCAACGCTTCGTGGACGCTATTATTCATCCAGAACATGAAGTCAAAATAGCCTTAGTTGGCAAGTATGCTGGTTTAAGTGACAGTTACGTAAGCATGAGTGAGGCACTCCGGCATGGAGGTGCAGCCTGCAAAGCTAAAGTGTACATTTCGTACTTGGAGGCTGAGAAATTCGAGCGTGACCCCCAATGTATTGCTGATCTTGGCAACTTTGATGGGATTTTTGTTCCTTACGGTTTTGGTCCACGAGGTACAGAGGGCAAGATTGCAGCCGTCAAGTACGCAAGAGAGCATGACATCCCATTCTTGGGGATTTGTTATGGTTTTCAGTTAGCGGTTATCGAGTTTGCACGCAATGCTTGTGGTTTAACGGATGCGAACAGCACAGAAATCAACCCTGACACGCCGTATCCAGTCATTGACCTTATGCCTGAGCAACGGGGCATCGAAGTTAAAGGCGCAACTATGCGTTTGGGTGCTCACAAAGTTATCCTGCAGAAGGGCACGCTGGCGCATAAGCTGTTTGGGGATGAAGAAATTCATGAGCGCCATCGTCACCGCTTCGAAGTTAACTTAGATTATATCGATGTCTTAAAGAAAAATGGGTTGAGTTTCACTGGAAAAAGCAGTGATGGCAGAAGGATGGAAACCCTAGAGTTGCCTGATAAGTACTTTTTCTTTGCTTCGCAGTTCCACGGAGAGTTCAAGAGCCGTCCAGGTAGACCTTCGCCTGAGTATTTTGGTTTTATCCAAGCGTGCGTTAACAGGAAGCTTGGCAGGCCAAAAGTTGCGGTTTGATATTAGAAAAGGCTATAATGCATGATTGACATTGAACGGTAAAGGAGCGAAAATTGTATGTCTGAAGAAGGAAAATGGGATTCAGCTAGTTATTCCCAGAAAATGAAGGAAGGTCAAAATGAGCTTTTTGACCTCCAGAACCAATTAAACGATGTTATGGTTAAATTTGTTTTGCGTGCTCTGCGCGTTTATCAATCAACGAGGCCTGAGCCGTTGAGACCTGGTGAGGTTGCACTGCTGGTTAATAACGAACTCAAAAACGTGTTATATGATTTGCAGGCTCAGCCGAACCTTGATGCTTTGGCAAAAGCGGCTAAAGAAGCGTGGGCAAAAGAGCAGAAGCAGTAGTTGCCCAAACAATTTTGTTTTTTTTGTTGCTGAAAATTGTTTGAAAAGTGGGTTTTGAAAAATAGAGTGTTGGCGCCGAGTTTATTTTCGGCGTGCGTATTCCATTATGGGGATTAGTTTTGGGTCTGCGTGGACGATTTGTCTGTCGTCTACCATGCCGACGAGTGCGCCGTTTTTGTCGACGACTGGTAAGTGTTTTATGTTCCAGTGTTTCATGAGTTCGGCTGCTTCTTTGAGGGTTGCGTTTTGGTCGATGACTACTAGTGGGTTTGTGTAAACCATTCTTGCGATGACTGTTCTTAGTGGTACTTCTGCTTCGACTGCGCGGATTAGGATGTCTTTTACTGTTATGATGCCTGTTGGTTTGCCGCTTTGGATGACGAGGATTGCGTCTTTGTCGTATTTGTTCATGAGTGTGATTACGTCTTTTACTACGGTGTTGTTTTCTACTGTTTTAACGTCTTTTTGCATGATGTCTTTTACTGTGACATTGCTTGCCATTTCAATTTTTCACCTTAACGCTATCAGAGAAGCAGTGGTTGTTTATCAATTTTACGATTATTTTGGCTTGTGTTTGTGGTGGCTTGTTTTTTCTAGTAGTAGATGATGAAAAGTGCTCCTTAGTACAACATCAACCTATGGGTTGGGTAGAAGGTTGCTTTTTTGTTTTTGTTTGTGGTTTGGGTTGTTTTTTGGTTGTGGACGTTGCACAATCAGTGTGGGGTAGCTTGGGCGGTTGTTTATGCGTGAAGTCTCAGCGAGGAGGGGGTGGCGCTGTATATACGCCTGTATATACGAAAGGTTGCTTGCTCTGCCACACCCCTCCCTCTATTAAAAAGACGGAAAAATCGTCAGGGTCAATCCCGCCAATGCGGTGCCCCATTTTGCCCCTTATTTCTTTAATCATTTGTCGACCGATTAGGAATCGGTGGCGATAATGAATAGCGAACATTGTTATAGTATGCATTACCGTGTATAGGTACGAACGGCTAAGCTTGAAACGCGAAATAGCTTTGTAAGCACAAGAAGCAAATTGCACAAAGCTTTTCTATTCGATACTGTAATAATTATATAGTGATTATTATGCCTGAAGAAACAAACGTCCCTCGTTTGCAGGATCAAATAGATAATGTTGATCAGTCACTAAGTCGGATCCCCCTTATCGTATTTATCTCATTTTTTATAGCCGGTTTTGCTCTTGCTATTGGCGCTGTTCTTGAGAATCAGTCTTTGTTGATAGTGAGTTTGGCAGTTTTCGTTACTTGTATGAGTTTCAGTATGATACAAGCTCGCAATGCAAGAGATGAATATAGAAAATTAATTGACCGTATTAACAAAATCTGAAAGTCATAACCTGCAAAAGCCAAGGTTAACTTCCTTTTTGGTTTTAAGTGAAATAGGTTTATTATAGTTTGTCTTGTTTTTTTACGTATAGCAGTTATACAGAAAATATCTTATTTTTTCTTTGACACTCTTACCTTAAGTCAGGCAACAGGTTTGAGGTCTATCCTGCAACCTGCTAATCATACTTTTAGTGGTTGTAAAAAAGGCGACAATACATCAGAAAAAAAGAGTACTTTACGGAAGTTTTGTTAGATCATCAGTAATTTGCCGAAATTGAGTCTATTTCTATCGCGCATACACTCGACCCGGCCATGGCTGCTACGGCGACGTAAAGATAAGGGTCCACGTTCAATGCATAGATGTTATCATATCCATAGATTGGGGGCACAACGTCGAAACCAATACACTCCCAGTCCTGATTATCAAGTGAAGTATAGACCCAAAGTGATGTATAATCAGCGGAATGTAAGCGAATATACATACCTCCGCTACTCATCTGAGTTAACTGGCCTGCTATGACTCCGCCATCTCCCCAATAATAGCCGACAATCGCTGCACCCCACCCGTCAGGTTCACCAGTCATATATTGTTCGTTATAAACCGCTCCGTAGCCATAGGGGGCAGCGCAAGTAATATATTCGATATAGTTAATCCCGCAATAATGCAGTTCGTGACAAACCCACTCGCAACCTAAAGCTATGCCTCCCTCACATAAAGCACCTATAAGAACCCCCGCGACTATAACACAAGCAACGCCAGCGATTCCCACTGTGCCAATTCCAGCAGCAACACAAATGGCAGGGACCAAGAGAAAGTCCAAAGGACCGCAAGTAACAACATTTATCAAAAGACCGCATACCAACATACAAGCCCAACAGTAATCATCAGTTACCAATGCTATGCTTTGAATGATTTCTCGGTCATAATTCCTGAATTCTATGTGTACTAATTTGGACAAGCTTTTTAATTCGTTAGCCATGTGACCGTAACTGTCAGCAAGACCTTTTAGAATATCATCATTGTGTTTTATGCCGTCACGTTGATATGTATGCGCAAGGTTTTTACAAACTCTTGCAAGTGAGGAGTAGAGTCCTGAAAGTGTGACTGACGATGTGAAGTTTACTCGCTCTATTGATAGAAATTCATTTTTTCCTACTGGGACAAATCTAACCATTGTTGCTGAGGCGTTGTAAGTATTAGCATCCAGAGGCTGAAGTATGGAAGTCACTGAAAAATTATAGGCGCAAGTTTGAATTTGATACTCCAATACGTACTCCTGTATGTTTACTGTTCCGCCGGTTGACTGAAGTAATTCAAAGCTAGCAGTCACGTTAGACTTATGATCACTATCTGCGTAATTCCAGATTGTGGTCGCCGAAACAGTGTGTTCATACATTGTACCATTATATTCAAATGAAAGAATACCCTGAGTAAAGTTTTCGGTTTGCTCAATTATGTCCAATGTCCGGTTCTGTATTACATCTTCATTTGAACCGCACGGTGTTCCACATGCACAGCTGAATGTTGTCCATGGATCGATAGTAATTCTGTTTCTATCAACAGTTATGTCATGAGCAGTATTGTAAATTGGGAGATCAGCTTGCAACCAAGCCTCTATGCCGCCAACAATGTTGTAGACTTCAGAAAAACCATTTTCTGAAAGGATATTTGCCGCTACTGCACTTCTGGAACCTCCTTGGCAATAAACAATTACCGGATCGTCAACGTGTTCCATTAGCTCGCCAATTCTCCAGTCAATAATAGTTGCATTTTGCACTGCCTCGTAATAATGTATTAGACCCTCAAGCACATGGCAAGGTATTTGCAATGCATTGTATAGATGAGCAAACTTGTATTCTGTTTTATTTCGAACATCTAATATCAGTATGTTAGAAGAATGTCTATTTATTAGCTCATGTGCTTGTTCTGCGGTAACGTCAGTAACATCCGAAGGCTCTTGTGCTATAGCAAAAGATTGAACCGTCGCTACAAAAGACAATATGAGTGTTGCCATTAGTAAGAACCCAACGATTTTCTTTCTAATAGTATTATTCATTTATTTTCCTCCTTTAAATCATAAGGATTTAAATCAGTTCAAATCCCAGAATCAAAACAGTGATTAAAATGTATTAAATAATGCGAATACTTTCTAGTATATGATATATGCTTTCTAAAAATGCAGTCAACTAATCCTCT
Source organism: Candidatus Bathyarchaeota archaeon (assembly GCA_026014725.1). NCBI lineage: Archaea > Thermoproteati > Candidatus Bathyarchaeota > Candidatus Bathyarchaeota archaeon. Next base: position 381,184 of record JAOZHV010000044.1, read on the forward strand.
TCAGGTACATTCGACGCAGTTAGTTTTTATTTAGCTTTTGGTATTTTTTCCCTTTCTTTTCCTTAAGATATTAAATAAAAGTTATCAAAAATAATTTAACCCTAGTGTGCAAAATTTTATAAGCAGTTTACAGAATTAAGACTCAATAAACCTGTCTTTAGAGGTGAAGAGTTTTCGGCGATAAATCTCTTTTCATCATTAAATCAAATGTAACTCAATGTTTGGAGGTTCCTTGATATTGGAAATAAATAAGATAATTGGTTCAGATATCCGTCGAAGAATTCTCGAAACTTTGATGAGAACAGAGAAATTTCAATAATGCAACTCGTTCGATTAGTTAATAGTACGCATCATGAAGTTAACCGTAACTTGAGTATTCTAGAAAAAGAGAGCCTCATTATCCAACAATTATTGGGACGAAAGAGGCTTATCCGGCTAAATTACGATAACGATAAAACCCTGACCGTTATTGAAACATTAAAGTATCTAAACAGAGTATCGCTCCAATTATCAGGGAAAAACACGACAAAATAGCCCCAAACACGGTTTACGATTAAGTTGTCGTATTTATTCAATGGTGGTGTTTTTTGAGAGTTTTTTGTTGGGTTGCTGGCTGGTTGTGGATATTTTCGCAAGCAGACAAAGTTGGCAACAGCAGAACTGTGTATCAAACACATTTCAGCTCCCAGTCTCTATAGCACTTTCAAGTGTGCTCTAAAAGGATTGGCTTTCGGTAAGATAGTTGAAGAATCAACTGAGACCTATTTTTATTTTCAATTTGAAAAAATAAAAAGGGGAGTTTTACTTTTGCCATATGTAGACGAATTCTATCGTTTTATGTAGTCGCCAGACTGGAAGCTCTGCATATGCACCGCCACTGTACACTTCGCCGTCAACTATGGTATACAGGGCTGGACCATACCCATAATACTCGACATAACAAGGGTCATCTGCCCAGACTTCTCTAGTACCCAACTGAACATTAACCATCAAGTCCGCAGTGCCAACCCATTGGCTATCGACCCAGACATTCGGCTCAACATAAGGCACCGACTGGGTATAGTCATAAGCAGTTATTGTTAGCTGGCAAGTTGGCAGTGCCTCGTTAAAGTGCGCTTCCAAGTCATGATCAGCAGACATATCGACATAAATGCTGTTATCTGTGTAGACATATTCATTGTCTAACAGCCAGTAGCTAAAGCTGCTGCCCTGATCTGGAATCGCATACACCGTCACACCAGTACCATAATCATACTGATGTTGACCAGGAGTAGGATTGGTTGTGCCACCAGATGTAGACGTTATTGTCAGCGTCGGTATAAAGCAGAAACAGGCTTCCAGAGTATGATCTCCGTCCCACATCTCTATTTCGATTGGGTTATCTGTTGATTGATAGTAGCAATCTACAAGCCAGTGATCAAACTCATAGTTTTGGTATGCTATTGCAGTAACGGTTATGGGTTCACTAGAATAATATGTATCTGGCTCAGGGTCAGTAGTGCCACCTTGTCCTGCTTCAATGATGAGTTGATTCGGGCTACTACCGTATTGATACGCAACCGCAGAGTCAACATAGGCGTCGTTTAATTCATGGTCTTCTCTAGCCCAACTAAAGACTGCGATGTATAGAAACGGGTTAGTAGCAGTTCCTACACATATCGTTTGAGGGGTAGTTTGTGTGAACCTCGCATATCCTATGTCATCCCATTCTAACATTGTTCTGTTTGGATCATCGCTCGCACAAACGCATACATCTGAATAGGAACCGATTTCTGAATAGCCAGTAAGGTAAATATTTCCAATGGCCCATGTGTCCATCACCCCCACTATGATAGATTCATCGGTATCATAGTATTCCGGGTCTCGATATTCCTCCGTATATAAATGTGCATAAGAGCCATCGGGTGTGCCTGCGAGACTCTGCCAATTCTCACAAAGTGCATTTCCTTCAGGTGGACCAGCAATATGGAAGGTTATTAGCGATATACTCGCGGAACTAGGCGGGTCATCTAGTAACATTTCCCAATCGTTTGATATCTCTTGTGTCTTATGTTCCAGCATTCGTTTCCATATTTGCTCTAAGACGGATGCGTTCACTAGTTTGTTTGGTATGATAAAATCAGAAGACGAGGTATTATCTTTTTTAGCATTTGGGGCTTCATTAACGTTAAGTGTTGTAGCATAAGCGGGTCCAAGGCTTACAAGTAAAAGAAGTGCCGTTGCAATAAGAACAAGAAGTAACTTTTTTTTTCATGCTATCACACCTCCCGTTCTCTTTCTTTCCCTTATTAATTGGGACACAGGCGGTGACACGCCTTCGAAGGAGGCTGCCTTCAATTAAGTCGGCAGCATTAATACTTAATTACGCCTTTCTATTGGCCATGCTTAACTTATCACCTGTTCAACAGAACTACAAACAGCCAAAGATTCTATATAAAAAAAGCCCATATCGTCTTTATCCCATAAAACGGATATAGAATTTATCTCCATACGAATTATTCACAAACAAATAGATCCACTCGCCAATCTCCAGTTTGTATATTACTGAAGCTTTTAGCTGTTTAGCGGTGTAGGCCAATGTCTCTTTTCCTCCAAGATCAAGAGCGGCTGTAGAAAAAGAGACGTTAGATGGAGAGTCCTGTATAGCAAACCCCTTCGATTTAAAATAGTCTATTACAGTCTCGGTCTTTTCAGAAGCCACAGTGAAAAAGATTTCTCTACAGGTCGCGTACCCTATATCATCATACGCGGTAACTTTTATGGTATGTGTTCCATAACTCAACCCAGTAATCGTTTCGTTGTTAGCAGTAATATTTTTGCCGCCATCAATGGTATATAGAATTCCTAAAGCTTGTTCGCTAACTGTAAAATTAAGTGGTATATGAAAAGATTCGTACGTTTTATTCTCGGGTGAAAATACGGTAAGGTTTAGGGTTGGATGAGACGAAGGCTCTGGAGAAGATTGATTGACAGATAGTTGATTTGAGCGATAGAAATTAACCGAAAAATATATTGTAATAACTATTGCTATACATAATAGAATACCGGAAAGCAGTCTTAATTGTTTGTTTATGCTAACCACCTATTTTAGATTTAATCACTACTTAAGTAAGCAAAGGTAAGAGGTAAGAGTCTTATAACTCTCCCCAAGGAACAGAGTGTTCTCCTAAAAGAACAGGTTGTCCCTTGAGAAGAGTTATTAAAACACTTTATGCTACAATCAGTATGTGAAAAAGCATGCCTATAAGAAAAAAACGCTTGTCGGGGATCTTTATTAGTTTCATTTTTGCAACATTCACAACGGTGAATTTGGTCGATTGCTCTACCCCCTCAACACCGAATGAGTTTGGTGCACCATATGATTTTATTGCTCCAGTGATGTGGGCTGAAGTACCCGTAATTTCGATACATTACCCTATAAACGGAACCCTATTTAACGCGAATGTACTCAATTTTTCCATACAAAAACCATATGGCTGGTATAATAATCAAAGCCAAGACTGGGACAGCGACCGAGGTATAGAACAAGCCCTAACTTTAATCAGTTACCAAATTGACAACGGAACAATATCTACCATTAGGGTAAATAGTAATCTCAATTCTTATCGCGACTCTTCCTGTACAGGCAGCAATTTTAAAACTATTCTCAGCTCCCTGCAAGATTATGACACAGCCGTAATCTACTCTAAAGGGCACAGAAACGCAAAAACATGTGACTACGGCAATGCCCATTATGGACTTATTATGAATGATAGCACTACTGTATGGGATTATGAAATTTACCCTAGAACCTCATCAAAGAACGTTCACACGTTTATATGGCACTGCCAAACAGCAATTAAACCAAATGGTACAAACCCTGATGCATGCGGATATCGTGGATTGCCCGTAGCCTTTACACACAATATCAATATAGCCAATTGGAGTACTTCTGGCAGTCAAGTTTACTTAGGCTGGAATGACAAACAAAACCTTTTGGCATATAACTTTACAAGCCAACAATACTACACAGTAACTATAGGTGGCGGCACTACAGTTGGTTCTCCTCAGTATGAATGGGGCATTAACCCCAACTATAACTACGCTAACGTTGCTGGCACGTACTATTATCGAATGGGGCAAGGCTACTCAACAGCCAATGCCCTAATACTAATGTCCTACGCAGTATACGGCACCTCTTTTGAAAACACAGCCCTAGCAAATTGGCTAGTAGTATGGGGAAACATGTACAAAACACTGCCTTAGGAGGAAAAAATAGGTGAAAAAACAAAATTATTTGACAAAAATTTTTGCACCCTTGCTTGTTGTGTTGATTGCCACGTCTTTTTTTGGGGCCTTTTCGGCTCTAGTTGCAGGCCAAAAAAATGCTGCCCAAGATAACACTTTGACTCCTATACCTGCAAGACCAAGCACCCAACCGTTAGATGCAGGTCAAACAGCTGCTGCTCAAGATAAAGCTATGAACTTCATAGAGAATGTACTGTCGGTGGATTTATCAAAATACACTATCGAACTCAAAATCAGCTCAATAATGGATGGGGTACCACTTGCCAATGACAACAGAAAAATAACTGATCTAATGTATGCACTGACTCCATTGGAAGGTAATGGTGACGAAGATGTCATAGAGGTCATTTTTATTTTTGAAAAAGATGTATTAACAACCTATTTCACTTCGCTATTGCCCTCAAAAGTTATCACCAACACACAGTACGCTAACCGAAATGATGCAGTGAAGGGTTTTCTTGAAAAATACCAAACATACACCAATATTGATTCAACTAACCTAATAGCAATGCTAGGCGATGTCGATCTAACAAAGAATTCCATAATAACCAAAGGAAATACAAAACTCGAAGTAAGTGGGACAGATTTGAAGCAGACATACACAGTTAACGGTGTAGACTATACCAAATTGGAAATTGGCGTTATCGGGGGTTTTGTGCGTTCAGTGTATGACACTCGGGGGCTTTACACAATTGGGGACACCTCAGTAAATATCTCAATGGAGCAAGCCGTTGACATAGCGATAAAAAATTTAGCGTCTTATTCTTATGAAATGCCTGATGGTTCAATAGTACAAAACTTTAAAGTTAATAAGGACGCTACGATGGCTAAGTTAGCTGTAGTTCCTGTTGATTACGTGCTTAGACCTTACTGGGACGTCAGAATGTATCTAGACGAAGTCTATCCTGGCAATGTATTTGCCATCACAGCGTTTATTTGGGCTAACACCGGCGAAATCATCTCATACAGCAACATGGCAACCGGTGGAACCTATGCTATCGATGACATCAACGTTTCTGGCGCTGAGTCACAGTCATCATCACCTGACAATATGATATCAATTGTGGTAGCGGTTGTAGCGGTAACTGTTGGAGCATTAGCAATCGGATTAGTAGTTAAGAAGAGACACAGGTAACATCGTTACTTCCTTTTTTGTTAAAACCTAATTCCCTAAAAAATTAGTTCAGTAAAATATTAATGCCATTATGCCTGTTGGAGTATGGTTGAGCCAGAAGTGTTAGCATTTTTCTGTTTGACCTTAAGCAGTTTTTTGCATCGAGGGGTAAATTTCACTTTGGTTAAATCGCAGTTTGGGTGTATTAAGAAAGCGGGTGTAGCTTTATTGTTTCTGCTATTGTTATGTTCAGCAGTGATCGCAGGTCAGTTTGTTAATTTGGTATCTGCACAGACATATTCCAACATAACCATTATGTCTGATGGAAGTGTTGCGGGAACAGATTTGATTCAACGTAACGGTGATGTTTACACGTTTACGGGGGATATTTTTGGCGCCATAAAAGTTGAAAAAGACGGCATTACAATTGATGGCGCCGGATATGCGATTAGAGGGAATGAAAACTTCCCTTTGAGAAATCCAAAAGGAATAGATCTTAGAAAAGATGATGCTGGTGTTTCTGCTTATGGTAATGTTGTGGTGAAGAATGTGCGATTTTGTGATAATAGTAGCATATTTGCTTCCTCAGCTGGTAACTGTTTCATCAACAACACCTTTGAAGGGGGTGGAATAGAAATCAGATGGAGCGATGATGGCTTGTTGGGTTCAGGGAATATAATCAAATATAACGTTTTTATCGATGGCAACCCGGCAATATTTGTAGATTGGGCTGGCGGAACTGTTGTAACTGAAAATGATTTCATCAATTGCGTGGTATGGGTTGCTTTGTATGGTAGGGCTGAATTTGATAGGAACTATTGGAGTGACTATAAAACATTGTTTCCTGATGCTAAAGAAATAGGGCACACAGGTATTTGGGACACACCATACAACTATACAGCCGGTCCTAATGAGTTAAGCTTTATTGTTGATTATAACCCCTTAGTTAACCCTACAAATGGTGCTGGAGCCCCCAAGGTCAATGACGAACCAACACCAGTTCCAACAACATCTACGGACGGAGATGAGTCAAGACCTTTTCCAACAGCACTAATAATAGCCACCGCTGTAGTGTCTGTGGTTATTGTGAGCATAAGCTTACTGGTTTACTTTAAGAAACACAAATAACTTTCTGTATCGTTTTGATGCAAGTATAGATGCTGATGTTCTTTGTGTTCTTTTAAAACACGTAATGGAGATTGTTAGAGATTTTGAAAAAACAGACCGATACATCGTATAAAACGCGGATAAAAGGGAAAGAAAAAGGTTGTTGGTTGTTAGTAGTTTTCCATCCAGACTTCAAAGTACGCCTGTGGGTGAGCGCATGTTGGGCATTTGTCGGGCACTTCTGCTCCTTCGAAAACGTAGCCGCAGTTTCTGCATTTCCACTTAATCGGCGCATCCTTCTTGAACACCTTGCCGTTTTGCACGTTCGCCAGTAACTTGTTGAATCTGCGTTCATGGTAGGCTTCCACTTGAGCAACCATTCTAAAAGTGTTAGCAACGTCTGCAAAGCCCTCTTTCTCTGCAACCTCAGCAAAATTCGGGTAGAGTGTACCCCACTCAAGTTTTTCGCCTTCAGCAGCCGCCTTCAAGTTCTCAGCCGTCTGCGCAATTATGCCCGCAGGGTAAGACGCTTGGATTTCTACAATGCCGCCTTTGAGGTGTTTAAAGAATAGTTCCGCATGCTCCTTCTCATTCGCCGCGGTCTCCTCAAAAATCCCCGCTATCTGCTCAAAACCCTGCTTTTTAGCTACGCTAGCAAAGAATGTGTAGCGGTTTCTTGCTTGTGATTCGCCAGCAAAAGCTGCTAGTAGATTCTTTTCTGTTTGGCTTCCAACAAAATTCATATTCTCAGAACTCCTTACCTGAGCCTTATTTAAAACTAAAATAAAAGCGTTCCCCGAAGTTTCCAGCCAAGAGTATGTTAAAGGCTTTTATTTTTCATCACCCTTTTAATGTGTTGCCGGATGATGAGAAGGCATTAGCTTGACTTAATTGGATGACGGATCAGAGTTACTCAGACGGCACTTGGTATAGACGGAGAACCTCAAATTCCCTGCCCGTTTATCGGTTAGCCTTTAGATTTCAATGTGGTAATTATGTGAAAACGAAAAGGCGCCAGCTCTGATGGGTACTTTAAGACTGAGTGATTTACTAATTTGGAAAAACAATTTTATATCACGACACTTTAATTTGAAAGCTAAAACATAAGAAAGGCAAATCTCGTGATAAAGAAAGCAGTTTATCTCTTGTTGATATTAACAATGCTAGTAACCAGCGCACAGTTGGTTCCAAACGCACTAAGTCAACCCGAGAATGTAAAGGTTGTAAGCTACAGCTATTATATCGATTCACTAGGTTACCTAACAGTAGTCGGAGAAATTGAGAATACTGGAACTTCTATTATAAGCCGAGTGATTATAGCTGGTTTAGTCACCACAGCAGATGGGAGCCAATTAGAATCAAGCGCTCAAGCTTGGGTTAGAAACCTAATTCCACAACAGAAGGCACCTTTCTACATGGAGTTTTTGTCACAAAATAGTGGTATATGGTCAGGAATTTCAGACATTGAACTTCAAGTCGTCATGGCTGATCCAACAACAAATTATCTCTACCCTGACTTGCAAGTCACGTCAAACAAAGCAATAATCGGCACTAGTTCAGAGGATAAAGGCGTGTACTGGGTCACTGGCACCATCCAAAACACAGGCACTCAGGTAGCTAAAAACGTCAGGGTCATAGGAACATTCTATAACTCTTCAGGTGCCGTGGTTGCAGTAGGAGGGTACACCAGTGAAACAGTTACTACTCAGCTATCTCCTCAAGCAAAGGTTGACTTTAAATTCGGCGCCTTTGATATGAACCAATCAATTGTACCTCAAGAATCTAAAATTTCGACCTATTCACTACTGTTACAAGTAGATGAACCAATCCTCCAAGGAACCGCACCCCCAATCACCCCAACAGCACCGTCCAATCCCGCAATCACCGACTCCACGGAAAGTACAAATAATTCAGCGCCAGAATGGGCTTACATCGTAGTGATAGCAATAGTCATTGCCGCAATTGCTACAACAGTTCTCAAGTTGAAAAAGCGGTCTTCTCCGAAAGCAAGCAAGAATAAATCAGTCAAACCAAAGAAGCCCAATCGCTTGAGCAGGACGTAAAGTACACGTAGGTAGCTATAACCAAAGCACAGCGGGAAGCGAATTTTTGCGCTCGATACAAAGCAGAATAATTGAGGTTCTTAAACGGTATAAACGGTGTTAATTTGCGATTATGGTTTGGTTTTCAAAAACTCCCCTGACTTTTTGGTGCGGATAAACTTTTGTAGCGTTGAGTACGCACCCCTCTTCTATTAAAACATCGTCTGCAACCACAGAAACTCCTCTAATTATCGTTGGTTTGTTAGCGCTTGATTTCACTGCAACATGTCGCCCGATAATGCTATCAGACACTTCAGCGCCATCCCCAATAATCACCCTATCCATCACCGCTGAATTCGAAACAACCGCGTTTCTGCCGATTCGTGTAAAGTTGTCGATGCAGGAGTTAGTGATTCTTGCGCCGTCCTCAATTTGGCAGTGCCGACCAATCAGAACTGAACCCTTGAGGGTGATGCGTTTCTGCTTTATTTTGCGCACAATTTCACTTCGACGTTTCTCTGAGTCGTTGCTTTCACCTTGTACCCATATCGGCTGTGCCTCGTTTAGGCGACCGCCAAAGTCGCTGAGCGCTGAAAAACGACCATTCAACAGGTTCTTCATAGCCTCCAAATAATTGCTTGGCGTGCCAACGTCAAACCAGCTGCCCTTGAGAGTGTATCCATACACTGGGCGTCCAGTCTGAATCACGTATGGAATGAAATCGTAGCCGAAGTCTAAGCGATTTTTTTCTTTGATGAGTTGTTGAACGCCTTTTTCTTTGAAAATCTTTCTAATTTCAGGCGACAGCACATAGAGCCCAGTGTTTGCCAGTTTGCTTGGCGCTTCTTTAGGCAAGGGTTTTTCGACAAAGCGTTTTATGCGGCTGTCTTTGTCAATGTCTGCTATGCCTAAACCTTCAACGTTTTCTACTTCTCGCAGAACGATGGTTAAGCAGGACTCTTTTTCTTGGTGAAAGTCAATTAGGTTTTTTATTTTTAGGTCGAAGATGTTGTCGCCTTGAACGGCGAAAACGGGGTTTTTGAGGTCGAAGTACTCCATGTTGATGTGGGCTGAATCAGCGCTTCCCAAGTCCTCAACGTTCGGCTGGTATTTTATGTGGACACGTGGTTTGATGTTGTAGCGTACGCTAAAGCCGTAGCCTGATTCGAAATAGTCGTAAATGTCTCGGTAGTTGGTGTAGCCTTTTACTCCAAAGATAAAGTTGCGTATGCCCTGACTAGCAAGCGTTAAAAGCGAGTATTCAACCAGTGGCCTGTTGAGCAAGCGGAGGCAAGCTTTGCTTGTTTCTGCTGTTAAGGGCAGAAGTCGCGTGGCTTTTCCGCCTACAGGGATGATTACTCGTAGTTTTTCAGGTGCATAATTATCTCCAACTAAGGGTGCGTAATCGTTGCTCAAAGGCTTCACCAAAGTATCATTGATAATGGGATGCGCTAACCCTTTAAAGTATCTTTTCGCGAGAATCAACGTTTGCTACCCTAACACACTAGCGATTTTTCTCTTTGACATTTAAAAGTGGGCATTCGAATCAAGTGCACGCTTACTCCAACAGCCACAGCTAAAAGCACTATTTGAGCAATCAGAATTTCATGTACGACAAAAAATGTTGAATACAATATTGTTACCCAAAGAATCGTTAAGGCTGCAATTTTTGTTTTAAGAGGGACGCCTTTTCCCTGCTGGTAGTTTTTAATGTATTCCCCGCACCACCTATTGTTTAGCAGCCACTTGTGCAGGCGTTCAGAACTGCGGAGATAGCAAGCTGCGGCAAGCAAAAGAAACGGCGTGGTCGGTAAAATCGGTAAAACTATCCCTATGACTCCTAGTGCCAAGCAAATGGTTCCTGCAATAATCAGCAGAGTCCTTTTTACTTGCTGTTTTTTGCTTGATTTGGCTTGAGTATGGCTAGAAGGTTGCATTGCTTTTTCTAAAGCGCATTCTACAATAAAAATAATACTGGCTAGTCGCCAATTTTTATAACTAACCTCAACTAACTTAACTTCACAAATGGTTCGACCCCTATGAGTAAACATGGCGGCTTTGTAAGGTTAATGCGACCAGTCAACTGTGCAATGATGGGCTTTGCCGTACTCGTCGGTGCAATTCTTGCCAGCATAGCTCCAAGCCAACCAACACTTGACCAACTCGGCAGCCTCAACTGGCTCTACATCCTCTTCGGTTTCCTGACTGGCTTTACATTCTGCGCTGCCGCCATGACAATCAACGACTACTACGACCGCAAAATCGACGCCATTAATGAACCCCACCGCCCTATTCCCAGCGGAGTTGTAAAAACCACCGAAGCCTTGGCGTTTGTCGTCGTGCTCTCGGCTATAGGCTTCGTTTTCGCATACCTAGTCAGCCCCCTATGCGTTGCTGTAGCGGCGCTGTCGCTTGTTATCACAGCAACTTACCTCACTGTTGGCAAACGTAGCGGTTTACCTGGCAACTTTTTGGTCAGCGCCTGCGTAGCTATCCCCTTCATCTACGGAAGCATCGTTGCCATCGGCACTATCGCGCTGAATGTACTGCTGTTTGCGTCAATGGCTTTCCTAGCCAACACTGGCAGAGAAGTTACAAAAGGCATAGTAGACACTAAAGGCGACAGAGCAGAAGGAATAAAAACGCTGGCTGTGCGTTTCGGCGAAGGAAAAGCAGCGGTTGCAGCTGTAGCATTCTACATTTTCGCAGTAGCTTTGACGCCTGTCACATGGATGCTGGGGCTAGTTGGCTTCTGGTTTGTACCGATTGTTTTAGTGACAGATGTAGGATTGGTTGCTTGTTCTGTTCTTCTGCTTTTGGAGCCTTCACGGGAGAAAGCCAGAAAAATAAAGAATATGGTGTTGGTTTTGTTCTTGGTGGGTTTGCTAGCGTACATCTTCGGAGTTATCCAATAAAAAAGGGTCTTTTTCGGCAAGCTTGCCTGCGCCGCCATCCACAATAAGCAAACAAACTAAAAACAAACACCACTAAGCAACATTTTCAATCCTGCAACTATTGTGAAGAGTAAGGTTCTAAGAAAAAATCACAGCTGTATTTCACGCTTAAAATAGTGCTCCAAAAGCCTTCGTGTTCCTCTGCGCATTATCTCAGAGAGCGTTGCAGGACTAATTCCCAGTTTAGTTGCAAGCTCCGCCATGCCAATTTGCCGTGGATAATCAAAAAAGCCGCTTTTCAGCGCCAGCCAAAAGATGCGTTCTTGTTTCTCTGTTAAGACGCCTATTTGCTTCTCGAGCTTGCCGATTTTACGCACCTCAACTTTGTGCCCTGCTTTTTCCAAATCAGCGATAATGCCCCTGTATGCTTCAAACGTGGGCACCATAAAACTGTAACTTATAATGTTACCTTGAATACTCTTGCCAGACACCAAAAAAGCATCATGCCCCAAAATGGTATTGCAAACTTCACAGCCCTCACTTTCAAGCCAAACCGCCGATTTGCCCTCAACATGCCCTTTAACAGCAAGTTCTCTGGGAACCTTTTTCGCCTGCTCTTCACCAACATCCATCAAATGCCGAACAGACCCGCTTGTGGAACTGCGCACATCAACAACCTTTAGACGTTCAAACCCTAAAGACGCAAGCTTCGCAACCATCCTGCACTTATCATTCTCAACCTCAATCACCACATGATACGGCTCACGCCAAGCATCAACCAAACAAACCACCATACCAAACACAAACACCAAAACTCACAATTAAACATAACCAGCCCAAACCACAAAAAAACCCAAAAGCAACGAAAACAAAAATAAGGACAAACCAAACAACACTAACACACCCAAGCAAAAAACCGCGAACAAAGCGGCCGGGGTGATGTA